>NZ_FKLB01000055.1:0-516 GCF_900067035.1 Pseudomonas sp. 1 R 17 | reverse complement strand
GAGGTTGCCCTGACGGTCGTAGGCATATTCAACAAGGCTGCCGTCGGGCAGGGTTTTTCTGACGAGGCGTCCGGCGTGGTCTCGCTCGTAACGGTTAACGAGCTGACTTCCATCGTCACCGTGTTCGGTCTTTTCCTGCAGGTTGCCGTTGAGGTCGTAGACGTAGGCCGTACGCTGCCCATCAAACCTGGTTTCCTGCTGGATCAGTCCGTTGGGATGATAAGCAAGTCGGTAGGTCTCGCCGACTTCGTTTTCGATCTCGGTCAGCAATAACCGCACGTTGTCGTAGCGGTACTTGACCTGAGTGCCATCAGCGTTGATGCGCCGACTGATCAGGTGCAACCCGTCGGCGTATTCGTAGCGGGTGACATGCCCCAGCTCATCGCGTTCGGCGGTGATTTTGCCGTAGGGGTTGTAGCTGTATTCCCGACATGCACCGCCTGGTAATACGACGCGAACCAAGCGACCCACGCTGTCCCACTGATACTGGGTCAGCGCGCCATGCTCATCCTCGCG
>NZ_FKLB01000056.1:12390-133238 GCF_900067035.1 Pseudomonas sp. 1 R 17 | reverse complement strand
GCACACGTCCGGCCCTGGCGCGGCTGCTGGCCAGCGCGGTGGTCGGCGTGGCCCCCGAGTTCATGGGCATCGGCCCGGCACCGGCGATCCGCCTGCTGCTGCAACGCAGCGGCTTGAACCTGAGTGACATCGGCCGCTTCGAGATCAACGAAGCCCAGGCCGCCCAGGTACTGGCGGTGGCCCATGAACTGGAGCTGGACAGCACCCGCCTCAACGTCCAGGGCGGCTCGCTTGCCCTGGGGCATCCCCTGGCCGCTACCGGCCTGCGCCTGGTGATGACCCTGGCCCGGCAACTGCGCCAGCACAACCTGCGCTACGGGATTGCCGCAGCGTGCGTGGGCGGCGGGCAGGGCATGGCGTTGCTGATCGAGAACCCTGCCTATCGGGCTTGAAGCGCACGATTCTTTTTTGTCGATGAGGTGTTCCGATGTGGAGCTATGAGGCGCCCCTGGGCGATATGCAATTTGTCCTGGAACACTGGCTGCAGGCGCCCGATACCTGGCAGCGCCACCCGGCATTCGCGGCCCTGGACCTGCCGCTGGCGGTACAGGTGCTGGAGGAGGCGGCACGCTTCAGTCAGGGCGTGCTGGCGCCGTTGAATAGCAGCGGTGATCGCCAGGGCTGCCGCTGGCAGGCGGGCCGGGTCAGCACCCCGGACGGCTTCGTCGAGGCCTATCGCGCCTATGTCGAAGGGGGCTGGCCGGCGCTGGCGTGTGCCGAGGTACACGGCGGCCAGGGCTTGCCGCAACTGCTCGATGCGGCGCTGCAAGAGATGCTCTATGCCAGCAACCACGCCTGGGCCATGTACACCGGCATCGCCCACGGCGCCTACCTGTGCCTCAAGACCCACGCCGCTCCTTGGTTGCAGGCGCGCTACCTGCCCGACATTGTCAGTGGCCAGGCCTTGCCTACCATGTGCCTGACCGAGTCCCAGGCCGGCAGCGATGTCGGCTTGCTGCGCTGTCGCGCGCAGCCCCAGGCGGATGGCAGTTATCGCCTCAGCGGCAGCAAGCTGTTTATCTCCGGCGGCGAGCATGACCTCACGGCGAATATCCTGCACCTGGTGCTGGCGCGCCTGCCCGATGCGCCGCCGGGCAGCCGTGGTATTTCACTGTTCCTGGTGCCCAAGCAACTGGACGATGGCCAGGCCAATGGCGTGCACTGCGACGGCATCGAACACAAGATGGGCATCAAGGGCAGCGCCACCTGTTCCCTGGTGTTCGACGCCGCCCAGGGCTGGCTGATCGGCGAGGCCCATCGCGGCCTGGCTGCGATGTTCGTGATGATGAATTCGGCGCGCCTGCATGTGGGCCTGCAAGGCCTGGGGCATGTCGAGGCGGCCTGGCAGAACGCCCGCCAGTACGCCGCCGAGCGCTTGCAGATGCGTACGCCATGCCGGCCGGAAGAGGTGGTAGCCCAGGCGGCTGACCCGATCCGTTATCACCCGGCCATGCGCCGCGTGTTGCTGGAGCTGCGCACCACCAGCGAGGGCATGCGCGCCATCGGCTATTGGGCGGCGCACCTGCTTGATCAGGCCGAGCATGACCAGGACTCGTCGGCCGCCCGCTTGGCGCCGCTGCTGACGCCCATCATCAAGGCGTTTTTCACCGAACAGGGCTTTCGCCAGGCCAGCCATGGGCTGCAGGTGTTCGGTGGTTACGGCTACGTCACCGAGTTCGCCATCGAGCAAACCCTGCGCGACAGCCGCATCGCGATGATCTACGAGGGCAGTAACGAGATCCAGGCCAATGACCTGTTGCTGCGCAAGGTGCTGGGGGATGAGGGTCGAGCCTTTGGCCTGCTGCTGGCCGAGTTGCGCGCCGAGGCCGGGCAGGGCGCGCAGTATGAGGAATGCGCAGGCTTTTCCGCTGCGTTGGCCAGCCTGTGCGACGCGTTGGCCAGTGTGGTGAACGCCATTCGTGAACGCACCCACGAGGACAGTGAATACCCCTATCGGGCGGCGCCGGATTTCCTCCAGCTCTGTGGCGTCGCGTTGCTGGCCTTTGCCTGGGCGCGGGCCGCGCGGGTCTCCAGGGCACTGCGCGAAGACGATCCGCTGCGTGCCGCCAAGCTGCAAAGCGCCGGGTTCTTTTTCGATTACCTGCCGTCGCGGCTGGCCCAGCACCTGGGCGCCATAGACGGGGCACGGGCAGCGCTGGCGTTCATCTGACGCGGCCAGGTGCTTGCGGTACTACTTGCGGTACCATGGCGGCTCACGTTTTCTGGAAGTTGCCTGGATGAGTAAACCCGGTCAATTGGTGCTGGTTGCACTGCGCAAGATGATTGCCAGCGGGGAGTTGGCGGCGGGCGAGCGGCTGATGGAGATTCCCACGGCGCAGCTGTTCGGCGTGTCGCGCATGCCCGTGCGCATGGCCTTTCGTACCCTCGAACAGGAAGGACTGCTGGTGCCGTTTGGCGGGCGCGGCTATCAGGTGCGTTCGGTCAGCCCCAGCGACATTGCCGGCGCCGTCGAAGTGCGCGGCGTGCTTGAGGGCCTGGCAGCGCGTCAGACCGCCGAGCTTGGTTTATCCGACGCGGCGCGTGCGGCGCTGGAGCGCTGCCTGGTGGAAGGCGACCAACTGTTCGAAAAGGGCTATGTGACCGAGGATGACCTTGAGGTCTATCACGACCTGAACATGCGCTTTCACCAGGTCATCGTCGAAGGCAGCCACAACCCGGCGATCGCCGACGCGCTGGCCCGCAATGATCACCTGCCGTTCGCCTCGGTGACGGCGCTGGCGGTGGATCGCGAGGACATGGCCCGCGAGTACCGACGCTTCAACTATGCCCACATGCAGCATCATTCGGTTTTCGATGCCCTGGTCAATCGCCAGGGCGCGCGGGCCGAAGCCATCATGCGCGAGCACGCCAATGCGACGTTGCGCTATGCCGAGATCTTCAGTTCAGCCACCGCCGCTGCGCGCATGAAGGTGATTTTGCCCGCGTCGTGAACCCTGTCAGATATCGAGTACCAGCAGCGGGGTTTTCGAGCGCGAGCAGCAGGGGGTGAACTGGTCATTCAGGGCCTGTTCCTGTTCGGTGAGGAACAGGTCGCGGTGCTCCGGTATGCCCTCCAGCACACGGGTCAGGCAGGTGCCGCAAATCCCTTGTTCGCAGGACACGGCAATCTCGATGCCATGGCTTTCCAGGACCTGGACCACGGTCTTGTCGGCGGGGATTTCGAAGACCTGGCCGCTGCTGCCGAGCTTTACCGAAAAGCCGCCGTCGAGGCTGCTGTCCACCGGTGCCGCGCTGAAGTATTCGCGGTGCAGGCAGTCTTCCTGCCAGCCCTGTGCGCGTGCGCTGTCGAGTACATGCTGCATGAACCCGCCAGGACCGCAGACATACAGGTGCACGTCATCGGCAGGCGCCGCCAGCACTTCGGCGATGTTCAACGCGGTGTGCGGCTGCTCATCGAAATGCAGGAACACCCGCTCGGCAAACGGCGACGCCTTGAGCCGCTGCACAAATGCCGCGCGCTCACTGGCGCGGGCGCAGTAATGCAGTTCGAAGTCGGCTCCCGCATGGGCCAGGCGCTCAGCCATGCACAGGATCGGGGTGATGCCGATGCCACCGGCAAACAGCAGGCTGCGACGCGCGTCGTGGACCAGGGGAAACAGGTTGCGTGGCTCGCTGATGGTCAGGCGGGTGCCCTCGTGGACCTGCTCGTGCAGGCTGCGCGAGCCGCCCCGGGAGGCCGGGTCCTTGAGCACGCCGATCAGGTAGCGATGACGTTCCTCGGGGTGATTGCACAGGGAATATTGCCGGATCACCCCATCGGGCAGGTGCAGGTCAATATGCGCGCCGGCACTGAAGGCCGGCAGCGGCTGGCCATCGACACTGGCCAGTTCATAGCTGCAAATGTCCTGGGCTTCGTTGTTACGGGATACCACCACCACATCGATCATGTTCAGTCCTCGCAAAGTTGTCGCGCTGTTCAGGCGGTGGTGGTGGCGATCAGTTGCGGTTCGAGGGCGCGTTCCTTGGCAATCAGTCGCTCCAGGATCTTGCGCGATTGCACGCCACCCGCGTCGATATTCAACTTGAGCAGGTTGCGCTGCGGATGGGCCAGCAGGTTCTGTTGCTGGCGTTCGAGCATCTCCAGGTCCTCGCTGAAAATCTTGCCCTGGCCCTCGCGAATGCTTGCGGTCAGTGCCTCATCGTGGGGGTTGAAGTTGCGCGCCATGCCCCAGAAGTACCAGATCGAAGTGTCGGTTTGCGGGGTGATGAAGTCGACCACAATGCTCGCAGCCTTGTGTTCGGGGGCGGCGTTATAGCCACCTTTGCCGGCGTGGGCCACGCCGACTTCGATGAGCACATGGCTGGGCGGGGTGAAGCGGCAGATCTGCCAGCGGTCCACCGGCACGTCATCGGCGAGGTTATTACCGCGCAGGGCCATGCGCCAGAACGGCGGGGCCATGATGTTTTCCATGTGCCGGGCGGTGACCACTTCATCGCCGTCCACCGTGGTCACGGGTGGGGCTTCGTCGATTTCCTTCTGGCCGATGCTGGAGGCGTGCACATAGGTTTCGTGGGTCAGGTCCATCAGGTTGTCGATCATCAGGCGGTAGTCGCACTGGATATCGAACAGCCCGCCGCCATAGGCCCACTGGTCACTCACGGCCCATTCCAGGTGATGGATCAGCGCCGGGTCGGCCTGGCTCTGATCGCCGGGCCATACCCAGATGAAGCCGTAGCGTTCAACGGCGGCAAAGGTCTTGTTGCAGGGAAAACCACGTACCCGCTGGCCGGGCATTTCCACGGTCTTGCCGTCGCCGCCCATGACCAGGCCGTGGTAGCCGCAGACCAGGTTGCCGTTCTCGACATACCCCAGTGAAAGCGGCGCGCCGCGATGGGGGCAGAAGTCCTCGACCGCCACCACGGCGCCTTCCTGGCCACGATAAAACACCATCTTTTCGCCACAGATCTGTCGACCGAGTGGCTTGTGCGCGATTTCATCGGGGGTGCAGGCGACATACCATGTGTTTTTGGGGTACATGATGACTCTCCAGGCGATGGATTATTTTTATTTAATGGATCCATTAGGCTTAAGAGGTAGAGAGTAGTCAAGCTTGTTATGGGATTTTACTGGGCGATTATCGAGCTGTTTGTGATTTATGGATCCAATGCTGGGGTTGATGTGGGAGGGGGGTTGCTTCTGTGGCGGCCTTAGAGCCGACCGGAGTTGGGTCTGGTGTCCTCGGTTAAAAATGTGGGAGGCCCACTACGTCTTCGACGTAGCGCTGTCGCGCAGCAAACTGGGGGCGCCTACGAATATTCGTGGCGGCTGAGGTGATCGTTCCCGCGCTCTGCGTGGGAATGATCTTTGAATGTGAAATTCCAGTTTTTAATTGAAAAATTTAATCTTTTAAAATCAGGGAGTTATTTTAAGTTTGATAAGAGGGGGCTTGCCCCCGATGAGCATGGGTATCTACACAACTTGAGCGAGCCTTCTGCGTAGATACCAACGCCGCGCAAATCCGTAGCAGCTGTCGAGCGCAAGCGAGGCTGCGGCGGCCGCGACTCGAGCTTGAATCGGCAGCGCGCCTGACGCAGCCTCGCTTGCGCTCGGCAGCTGCTACGCACTATTCAAGTTGTGTGGATACTCATGCCCCCGATGAGGGAGTGTCAGTCACTTATTTGTTAACTGACCCGGTGCTATCGGGGGCAAGTCGCACCGTCCTACTCCCACATTTGAATCACGATCCCTCTCAGTAGCGAATCATCACTGACTTCAACTCGGTGTAGTCATCGATGAACGCACTGCCGAACTCCCGGCCTATCCCCGAGGATTTGTTGCCGCCAAACGGCACCGCCGGGTCCAGCATCGTGTGCATGTTCACCCACACCGTGCCGGCCTCGATGGCGGGCACCATGCGCAAGGCTTTGCTGAGGTCGTTGGTCCACAGGCTGGCGCTCAAGCCGTAGGGGGTGTTGTTCATCAAGGCCAGCAGTTCCTCTTCGCTGTCGTACGGCAAGAATGTGGCAATGGGGCCGAAGGTCTCCTCGTTGAGCAGGGTGTCGTTGACGCTGTTGGCGAGGATGATCGTCGGCTCGACGTAACAGCCCGGACGGTCGATCAGGTTGCCACCGTGAATGATGCGGTTGTTTTCGGCACGGGCCTTGGCGAAGAACTCGCCGAGTTTGAGCTGGTGCTGGCGGTTGGTGACCGGGCCGAATTCGGTGCGCTCGTCCAGAGGCGAGCCGATGTTCAGCGTGCTCAGGCGCTGGGCCAGTTTGCCCATCACCGTTTCGATCTGCGAACGATGCACAAAGAAGCGTTCGGCGGCGGCGCAGATTTGCCCGGAGTGCAAAAAGCCCGCTTCGATGATGCCGTTGACGGCCTTGTCCAGGTCCACATCGGGCAGGAACCCGGCCGAGTTCTTGCCGCCCAGCTCAAGGGTGGCCCGGGTCAGCCCGGCGCCCATGGCACTCTGGCCCACCGCAATTCCGGTCGGCACGGAGCCGGTGAACGACACTTTGTCGGTGCCGGGGTGTTCGATCAGGCCTTTGCCTACGCTGCCGCCGCCGGTCAAGACGTTCAGCGCACCGGCGGGAAGGCCGGCGGCAATCGCCAGTTCGGCGATGCGCAGGATGGTCAGCGGCGTGAACTCGCTGGGCTTGATGATGATGCTGCAACCGGTTACCAGCGCCGAGGCGAGTTTCCAGATGGCGATCATGGTCGAGAAATTCCACGGCACGATGCCGACCACCACTCCGACCGGCTCGCGCAGGGTGAACGCGGTGTAGCGCTCGCCGGCGAAGGAGGGCAGCGACGGGGTGATGGTCTGGCCGCTGATCTTGGTGGCCCAGCCGGCGTAGTAACGCAGGAAGTGCGCGGCCTGGTCGACTTCGAAGGCGCGGGAAATCTGGATGATCTTGCCCGACTGGCAGGTTTCGATCTGTGCCAGTTCTTCGCGGTGTTGCTCCAGCAGATCGGCCAGTTTGAACAGCACGTTGCCGCGCACTGCCGGTGCGACCTGCGACCACTGCTTGAAGCCTCGGCTCGCCGACGCCACGGCCGCGTCAATGTCGGCCGGGTCGGCGTCGGCGACATCGGCGATGACCTGGCCGGTGGCCGGGTTGATCACCTCCAACCGCTGGCTGGAATGGCTCTCGACGTAGCCACCGTCAATGAACAACCCATGGGTTCGACGGAGGAAGGCTTCAACCTGGGGCAGCAGTGGAATATCGCTCATGGGGTTTTTCCTGGTGGCAGAGATTGAAAAGCCCGAGGTTAATCCCCGTGGCCGGAACGGGCTTGACTGTGGCTGCCCAGTGGCATGTCTGTGGCTGCCAGCGCCTGTACGCGGCGGATCAGCCTGAGCCTTTGAAAAGTACAATCTTGACTCTGGAAGGTGCATGTCCTGCCAGGAAGGCACGCTCCATACTGGCCCTGCATCCGGCGCCACGCCTTGATTTCTGGCGCTGCCCGGACATCCAATAATAAGCAGGGCCATCCATGAAAAAGCCAAACCCGCTCCTTGAAGACCTCAAGTCCATCCTGCCGACCATCGCCGCCAATGCCTTCGTGGCCGAGCAGGACCGCCAAGTGCCCGCCGAGAATATTGCGCTGCTCAAGAGCATCGGCATGCACCGTGTGTTTCAGCCGAAAGTGTTCGGCGGCATGGAGTTGTCGCTGCCGCAGTTTGCCGACTGCATCGCCTTGCTCGCCGGGGCCTGCGCTAGCACGGCCTGGGCCATGAGCCTGTTGTGTACCCACAGCCATCAATTGGCACTGTTCTCGGCCCAACTGCAGCAGGAGGTCTGGGGCGCTGACCCGGATGCCACTGCGAGCAGCAGCATCGCGCCGTTCGGGCGCACCGAGGAAGTCGAGGGCGGCGTGCTGTTCAGCGGAGAAATGGGCTGGAGCAGCGGCTGTGATCACGCCGAGTGGGCGATCGTGGGTTTCCGCCGCAACAACGCCCAGGGCACCCAGGATTACTGCTTCGCGGTGCTGCCGCGCAGTGACTACCAGATCCGCGATGACTGGTTTGCCGCCGGCATGAAAGGCAGCGGCACCAAGACCTTGATCATCGACAAGGCCTGGGTGCCGGAACACCGCATCCAGAAAGCCAAGGACATGATGGAAGGCAAGTCCGCCGGCTTTGGGCTGTACCCCGACAGCAAGATTTTCTATTCGCCGTACCGGCCGTATTTTGCCAGTGGCTTTTCCACCGTCAGCCTGGGCGTCGCCGAGCGGATGCTGGAGGTGTTCCGCGAAAAGACCAGGACCCGCGTGCGCGCCTACACCGGGGCGGCAGTCGGTGCCGCGACCCCGGCGCTGATGCGCCTGGCCGAGTCGACGCACCAGGTGGCCGCCGCGCGCGCCTTCCTCGAAAAAACCTGGGACGAACACGCCGAACACAGTGAGCAGCAGCGCTACCCCAGCCGCGAGACCCTGGCGTTCTGGCGCACCAACCAGGCCTACGCGACCAAGATGTGCATCCAGGCAGTGGACCGTCTGTTCGAAGCCGCCGGCGGCAACGCCTGGTTCGAGCACAACGAGATGCAGCGCCTGTTCCGCGACTCACACATGACCGGCGCCCATGCCTACACCGACTACGACGTCTGTGCACAGATCCTCGGCCGCGAGTTGATGGGCCTGGAGCCCGATCCGAGCATGATCTGAAGCTGCTTTTGAAAACAACAATCAGGGCTGCGCCTGACGCAGCCCGGGAGTCTTGCATGTCCGAATCGACCTTCGACCCACGCGCCTTTCGCCGGGCCCTGGGCAACTTTGCCACGGGCGTGACCGTGGTCACCGCCGCCGACGCCTCCGGCCGCAAGGTGGGCGTTACCGCCAACAGCTTCAACTCGGTGTCCCTGGACCCACCGCTGGTGCTGTGGAGCATCGACAAACGCTCCAGCAGCCACGGGGTATTTGAGGAGGCCAGCCACTTCGCGGTCAACGTGCTGGCGGCGGACCAGATCGACCTGTCGAACAATTTTGCCCGGCCCAAGGACGACCGCTTCGCCGAGATCGCCTATGCACCGGGGGAGGGCGGGGCGCCGGTGTTCGCCGATTGTGCGGCACGTTTTCACTGCGAGAAATACCAGCAGGTGGATGGCGGCGATCACTGGATCATGATCGGCAAGGTGGTGGCCTTCGACGATTTCGGGCGCTCGCCGCTGCTCTACCACCAGGGCGCCTACTCCATGGTCCTGCCCCATACGCGCATGACCAGGCGCGACGAAAGCCAACCGCCGAGCAGCCACTTCCAGGGGCGCCTGAACCATAACCTGTATTACCTGATGACCCAGGCGGTACGCGCCTACCAGTCCAGCTACCAGCCCCGGCAACTGTCCACCGGCCTGCGCACCAGCGAGGCGCGGATGCTGATGGTGCTGGAGAACGATGCCCGCCTGAGCGCTGGCGACCTGCTGCGGGAAGTGGCGATGCCGGTGCGGGAAATCGACGACGCCGTGGCCAACCTCAAGCGCAAGGGGCTGGTCGACGATGATGAACACGGCGTACGCCTGACCGCTGCGGGCATTGAACAGACCGAAGACCTCTGGGCTATCGCACGGGAACAGCAGGACAAGGTGTTCGCCGAGTTCAGCCAGGACCAGATCGACACCTTCAAGACGGTGTTGAAGGGACTGATCAGCCACTGCTGACTGGCCAAAATCCGATGCCGGCAACGGCATCGGATTTTTTTGCGTCACGCTCAGCGGGCTTCGGCCAACTCATCGACTAAGCGCAACTGAAACGCCGCCAGCGCCGCGTTCGGTTGCTGCAACTGCACAAACTCAAGCATCGGGTCGCCGACCTGTGTCCTGACGCCCACCAATTCCTCAATGGTCGCCAGCCCGCAAAACGGTACATAGGCTTCGGAGTAGCCGCCTTCGTGCACCAGCACCAGGCGGCCCTGGCACAGGCGTTCGGCTGCTTGGCGTACAAGACGGGTCATGTGCCGGAACGAGTCACTGTGCAACAGCATTCGCGCCAGTGGGTCGACCGCGTTGGCGTCGTAGCCGCAGGCGACGATGATCAATTCCGGCTCGAAGCGCTCCAGCGCCGGAATCACGATACGCTCCATCGCGTGCAGATACGCCTCATGACCGCTGCCGGGAGGCAGCGGGATATTGATGTTCGCACCCAGCCCCGCGCCGCGCCCGCGATCGGCTTCACCGCTGTAACCTGCCGGGAAACAGCCGTCCTGATGCAGGGAAATCGTCAGCACGTCGCCGCGTTCTTCGAAGATCGATTGGGTGCCGTTGCCGTGGTGCACGTCCCAGTCGATCACCGCGACGTTGCCCAGGCCACGCCGGGCTTTTGCGGCTTCGATGGCGATGGCGATGTTGGCCAGGAAGCAGAAGCCCATGGCGTTGTCGGCGAGGCAGTGGTGACCGGGTGGGCGTGACAGAGAATAGGCATTGTCGACTTCGCCGGACAGCACCGCATCCACTGCTGCCATGGCCAGCCCGGCGGAGAGCCTGGCTATTTCATAACTGCCTGGCCCGATGGGCGCGTGGGGGCCCAATTCGCCGCCCCCGGCATCGCTCATCGCCTTGAAGCGTTGCAGGTAGTTGGGCGTGTGCACCCGCAGCAGGTCTTCATCGGTGGCCGCGTTGGCACTGCGCACCTGTAAGTGGCGGGTCAGACCGGAAACGTCCAGCAGGCTCTTCAAGCGACGCTTGGTTTCCGGTGACTCGGCGTGGCCGGCGGCGGCAGGCGGCTGCACCCACCCGCCCACCGGTAAGGTCAAGGCGTGCAACCCGGCGCTGTGCCAGAGGCTGAGTTCGTCGAAGAAAAATGCACTTTTTCGGCTCATCGTCTTTCCATTTTCGTTGGGGTAAAAGGGCCCGTCAGGCATTTGGGCGGCTGCTCAGCATCAACACCAGGGACAGCACGGTGATGCACGCCCCTGCGATCAGCAGTGATTGCAAGCCGCCGCTGGCTTCGATCATCCGGCCAGCCACGGTCGGGCCGATGGCCAGGCCGCCACCGATCACCAGGTTGGAGGTGTTCATCAATTTTCCGGAGCGGTCGAGGTCGGCCAGGCAGGCCAGGACCAGCGGCAGGATGAAGGTCCAGGTGAACTTGAAAAGCAGCGCCGCCAAGGCAAAACGCAGCATGTCGGGCTGGCCCAGCAGCAACAGCACGGCGCCTGCCATCAACGCGTACCCCAGCAGTAACAGCAACAGGCGTGGCAGACGGTCGCCGATCAGCGAGGTACAACCGGCCCCGACGATGCCCATCACCGTGGCGAGCGCCAGAATCTCGCCACTGGCCTCGGCAGAGAGGCCGGCATGGCTGCTGATGGAACCGATAAAGGTCCAGACACCGCTCAGGCTGACGTAGAAACTCAGCAGGCCCAGAATGCCCAGTGCGGCTTTCCACCGGGAGGCGAGGGCGATGCGCTCGGCGGCTTTTTCAGGCGCCGGGCTGCCCTGGGGAAAGTGCCGTGCCAGGGGCAGAAAGAGCGTCATCAAGGCGGCGAGGATCAGGTAGCAGGCTGACAACCCGTAGTGCTCGAACAGCTGGGGCAGGATGCTCAAACCGATCGCCCCGACCACCAATTGCCCCATCACCCATAACCCGTAGACACGCCCGGGATGGGCCGTGGAGGCCGCACTGGACAGGCAGATGATCATCAACGAGCCGCCGGCCAGGGCGCTGCAAAAGCGCAGTGCCAGGAGTATCGGGTAGTCGTGGGCCAGCATTGAAAGCAGGTTGGCGGCGATGAACAGCAACCCGGCCAGCAAGGCGGCGCGGCGCCAGTCGACACGCTTGAGCCACCACAGTGCCGGCAGGGTGGCCAGGCTCATGGCGCCGAGTTCGGTGGAGAACAGGTCCCCGATCTGCGACGGGCTCAACTGCCATTGCGTCGCCAGTTGCGCCGCCACGGCCGGTGCGGTCATGAGAATGGTCGGGGTGATGGCGGCGAACAGCACAATGGCTGCCAGCAATGCCAATGGGGATGAGGCGCGGGCGCGTTCATCGGTCAGCGGTTGGGTCTGGGTGTTCATGGGCAAGCTCCGATGAGGGGGTTCAGAACACATGGACCAGGCGCAGCAGCGCGTCGGTACCGTGATAGCCGTTGTCGGTGGCGACGTTCTGCGAGAGGCCGAACATCAACTGGTTCTGTTTATCCAGCCAGTGACCAACCTCGAAGCCCACCTGGGTGTAGCGCTTGTGGGTGTTGTCGATGCGCTGGTCATTGATCCGCAATTCGCCACCATCGGCGTGGATCAGTCGCAGTGCGCCGTAGGTGCTGGGTGTGAAGTCGTAGGAGGCGAAGGCTTGCAGGCGGTACAGCGGGTCCTGTTTCAGGTCGCTGCCGAAGTAGTCGTCGTTCTTGCCATAGAGTTGGGCTTCGAGGTTGGCTTCCAGCACCCATTTTTCACCGATGCCCTGGGTGTAGTTGTAAACGAAGGTGGTACCCCAGCGATTGGCACCGGGCGACACATCGGGATTGTTACCGTGGTATTCGCCCACAGGCAGGGTGATCAGGGTCAGTAGGCCGCTGTAGGTGCGCGAGGCCGGATCGTTGATGAAAAACACCGTGCCGCCGACCTGGGGATCACCGAAACCGCTTTCTGCGCTGTGCTGGCCGGCACCCGGCAGGCGGGCGTTGATGTCGGCGAAAGGCACGATGAACTGTGGGGTACAGAGGGTGCCGCAGAGGTCGGTGAAGAATACTTGGCGGTACGCCACGGCGTTGACCTTCAGGTCGGCCTTGCCGGTGCTGTCGGCCGGGCCGTGGAAGTCACTGGCGCGGCTTGCCGGCAGGTACAGCACGCCCAGGCTGGTACCCGAGGGGGCGCCGAAAAAGTCCCGGGCGTTGAGGTCGGCCGCACTGGCGTGCAGGCTCGACAGGCCGCCGAGCAGGGCCAGTATGGTGGTGCGGGTGAAGGTGTGGATCATGGGCATGGCATCTCTTCTTTGAGGTGTTGTGTGGCGAACGGCTCGCCCGTGGGTGGCAGAGGGGACAAAAAAAGCGCAAAGGTGTCCCGTGGCCGTCAAAACGACAGCGAAAAAGTCAGCGCGGGTCAGTGGTGCCGATCAGTCAGGCGGGGCGTGCAGCAGATGGGCGATTCGGGCTTTGTCCTTGACCCCGAGTTTGCTGTAGATGGCGCGGATGTGATGGCGCACGGTATTGGGCGACATGCCCAGGTCGCGGGCGACTTCCTTGTAGGTCTTGCCTTCGCCGAAACCCTGGGCCACCGCATTCTCCCGAGGGCTCAGTTGCATCAGCACCGTACGGCTGCGGGCGGCCAGCAGGAGCAGGTCGCCGACCGTCGAGGCCTCGACCTGCAGGTGCTTGCCGTCATAGCCCCCGGCGTCCATCGCGACCGGCAGGCAAGGGCCGGTCCAGTCCGGCCATTCGCTCAGCAGCAAGTCGACGAAGCCACGTTCCGTACAGTGCAGGGTGCCGCGCTGGTCGCACACGGCAAGTGCGAGATTGCGCGGGTGGGTGAGGGCTTCGCGCATGGCGACCAGGGTACGAATCTGATTGGCCGAGACCGCCGCCACCAGGTGCCGCATGAGGTTGTTCAGCAGCAGGCAGTCCTGCTCGGTAAAGCGTGGGGCGTCGGGCGCCCGGTAGAGCGTGAGGTGATCGCTGAGGTGGGTTTGCGGGTCGATGTACACGACGCACAGCAATTCACCGATCGCGTAGCACGAGCCGAGCCAGTTGAGCCCCGGGCCGTTGGCGGGGTTGCGCATGTCGACGATGACCGCTTGCCCCGGCACGTCGTTGACCCTGGCAATGGTCACATCGATATGACGAATCGATTGCCAATCGGCCAGGTAGCTGCGGGGCAGGTTGTAGAGGTAGGAGCTGTGTTCTTCCGGCAGACCGTCAATCAGCGCAGCCCGGCCCCACCAGGCGCTGTCGAAGGGCAGTAGTTGGCGGATGCAGCTCAGCGCCGCTTCGTGGAAGTGTTCTATGTCTTTGTCCTGCGCCAGGCGTTGGAGCTCCAGTGTCATCGCGCTGAATGCCTCCAGCAGGCTGGCGTGACCATGATCATGACGGCTCATTCGTATGTACCTCTGTGCGACATTCTTATTGTTTTCGTCACGAAGTCATTAAGGGCCGGAACGTCGTTTGGACGTGGGCAGGGCCTGGAGACAAGTATCGACGGGTTGAAAGCCGATCACCATCCTACAGATGCACGATAGCGCCCGACGCAGGGTTTTTTTGGATGGCAGCCACGCGCAAAGGCCTTGCAGGCTCGTACAAGCAATCACGCTCGGTTTGCGATCAGATCCGGGGTTTCGACTCGATCAGAAAGGGCCAGGCCGATGTTCTTCAAGAAAAAACAGCCGATGCAGGACCTTGCCGCCGTCCTCAAGCAACTGCTGGCGGGAGAGGTGTTGGGAACCCAGGCACTGCACGCTTATCCGTCGGTGCAGGCCGACCTGGAGCAACTCGCCACACAACGTGCGCGGGCTGCGCGGCAGTTGCTGTTGCTCGAGGAATCAGCCCGCGATCAGGCTGCCGAAGGGGCGCGCAGCGAACAGGCACTTGCCGTGCTTCGCCGGCAACTGGAGCAGGCCGGGCAGCGTGAACAGGCGCTGGAAGCCGAGTTGCGTGAGCATGCGCAGCGCGCCCTTGCGCATCAACACGAGACGCAGATCTGGGAGCTGCTGCTCTGCACCATGACCGAAGGCTGCTGGGACATCACCGTGGTCAACGGTGACGTGCAGGATCCCGCCAGTCGCATGCGGATTTTCAATCAGTTCCGTCTGCTCCTGGGCTACGCGCCCCATGAGCTGCCCGATGGCTGGGACGCGCAGGTCAGCATCACCCACCCCGATGACCTGCCGAAGATCATGGCGATCTTCGATCGGGAAATCCTTGCGCCCCAGGGCAGCGGTGAGTACGTGTTTGAATACCGGATGCGCCACAAGACCCGTGACTACATCTGGTGCCGCGAGCGTGGGCGAGCGGTGCGCGATGCCCAGGGGCGTTTGACGCGGGTGATCGGCGCGGTACGCGATATCAGCGACGAGCAGTCGGCGAAGACCACCCATCAACAGCTGCTCGCACACAATCAGGCCACCTATGGCCAGATCGCCACGGTGGTGAGTGTGATCAAGGGCATTGCCGACCAGACCAACCTGCTGGCCTTGAACGCCGCCATTGAAGCGGCCAGGGCCGGCGAGGTCGGGCGCGGGTTCTCGGTGGTGGCCGATGAGGTGCGCAAGCTGGCGGAAAACACCCGTCAGGCGACCCATCAGATCCAGACGATGCTGCATCAGCACGAACGCTAGGAGGGAGCTGCGTTGCGCAGCTCCTGAGGCCGGTCAGAAGGGCACGGCCACCGTCAACTGGCTGTAGAGGTTGGTGCCGTTGCCACCCACTTGGTTACCGCCGGAGTCGGCATCCTTTTTGGGTTGGTAGATGCCCACCAGCGGGCTGATGATCAGGTGGCTGTTGACCGCCCATTCGGCGTACAGGTCCAGCTCCCGGGCGTCGAGGTTCAGCGCGTCGTGTTTGCGCAGGGTATTGAAGTCGAAGTACAGCGCGCCGACCGTCAGGTTCTCCAGGGGCGTCGCCTTGAGGCCGACGTGATGGATGCCGGTATTGCTGTTGAACGGGCCGGCATAGTTGGAGGCGACTTCACCCTGGAACCAGGTGCCATAGCCGGTGCTGAGCCCGGTGAACAGCGGGTCCCATTTTTGCGAGTAGCGCGTGTAGCGGTAGGTCACTTTTGGCGACCAACCGACATCGGCGAAGGTGTAGCCGGCCTCGGCGTACCAGGCTTTTTCCGGCCCCGCGTCCTTGTCTTGCCAGGCGTATTCGAAGGCGAAGCTGGCGTTGTCGATACCGGCGCTGCCTTCGCCGCGCACGCTGTAAGTGTCCAGGCCCTCGCGCTGTTTCTGGAAGTCGCTGGCCCACTGGTCGGTGACGTTCATGCCGTGGACCCAGGTCAGCCCCAGCGTGCCGGCGGCGGCCGTGTAGTCGAGGGTGCCCGCCGCCAGTTCGGTTTCGGCCTGGGCGCGGTTGTCCGACTTGAGCCACAGCACCGAGCCGTGCAGGCCCTCTTGCCCGCCCAGGCGCAGCACCGCCGTGCGGTCGAAGGCGTGGCGTGCCGCGAGGTAATAGGCGCCGCCACGGTTCAGTGCACCGTCAGCCGGGCCTTTGCCGAGGTTGGGTCCGTCGTCGTTGATCAGGAACCCCCGGCCGATCTTGACCACCTGGCGCCCGATGGAAAAATCCACACCGTCCTTGCCCAGCGCCGGAAACAGATCGGCCGAGCGCCATCCCAGGTAGGCGTCTTCGATTTTGGTGGTGCGTTCGCTGCCATCGGTGTTGCCCGCCGCATCGCCGTCGCCCCAGGTGCCGGAGCTGACCCAATTGAGCGCGCCATACGCGGTACCGTGCCCGGCCAGGCCCTGGTCGCCGCTCACCCCGTACTTGATGAAACCCTCGCGCCAGGTCGAGCCGCCCGCTGTGCCGTCGTAGTTGTGACGGCTGTTGAACAGGCCGTAGACCGCCAGGAAGTCCGCATTCAGGTGGGTGTCCTCGTCGGCGTATAGCTCATAGGCCTGGGCCGGTGAATGGCCGATCAACAGCGCGATACCCAGGCCGACGGCCAAGGATTGCGTGCGTATTTTCAAGGTGTGCTCCATTGTTATAGTCCCCAGCATGGTTAGGTCGAGGGCGCATTAAGATGACCCCAGGCGGAGGAAGTCTTTCACCTGCGTGCCACGCAATTGATCCTGCCCGCCAAGCCGTATGCCTTGGCAGGCAGCAACAAAAGCCACGGCAGACATGGGCAAGACGCTCGGTGCTCGGGAAGTGCACAGTGATTTTGCGCACGATGCCGTTTCGATCAGGGACTGGCTGGGGAGGGCTTTATCGCCGGCTCCTTGAACGGCTCGATGCATCCACTCAGAAATCCGCTTTCGAGGATCCGCACCATGTCGATCAATGACCGACTTACACAGCATTTGAAACGCGGCAGCGTCGGGTTTCCGACCGCGCTGGCCAGCACCATTGGCCTGATCATGGCCAGCCCGGTGATTCTCACCGCGACCATGGGCTTCGGTATCGGCGGCAGCGCCTTCGCGGTGGCCATGCTGATTGCGGTGGTGATGATGCTGGCCCAGGCAACCACCTTTGCCGAGGCCGCCTCGATCCTGCCGACCACCGGCTCGGTCTACGACTACATCAATTGCGGCATGGGTCGTTTCTTTGCGATCACCGGCACCCTGTCGGCGTACCTGATCGTGCATGTGTTCGCCGGCACCGCCGAGACGATTCTGTCCGGGGTCATGGCCCTGGTGAACTTCGAACACCTCAACACCCTGGCGGAGTCCGCCGGCGGCTCCTGGTTGCTGGGAGTGGGGTTTGTCGTGGTGTTCGGTGTTCTCAATGCCTTTGGCGTCAGCGCCTTCGGCAGGGCCGAGATCATCCTGACTTTCGGCATGTGGACCACCCTGATGGTGTTCGGCGTGCTCGGCCTGATCGCGGCCCCGGCGGTGCAGCTGGAGGGCTGGTTCGGCGTATCGCTGGTGGGTACCGACCTGGTCACCATTCTGTCGCTGGTGGGCATGGCCATGTTCATGTTCGTCGGTTGCGAGTTCGTCACGCCGTTGGCCCCGGACCTGCGCAACTCGGCCAAGGTCATGCCCAAGGCCATGATTTTCGGCTTGTTGAGCGTGGCGACCTGCATGTTCATCTATGGCGCGGCGATGAAGCGCCAGGTGGAAAACGTGGTGCTGGATGCCGCCACCGGCGTGCACCTGCTCGACACGCCCATGGCGATCCCACGCTTTGCCCAGCAGGTCATGGGCGATATTGGCCCGTTGTGGCTGGGGATCGGTTTCCTGTTCGCCGGTGCCGCCACCATCAATACGCTGATGGCGGGTGTGCCGAGGATTCTCTACGGCATGGCGGTGGACGGCGCGTTGCCCAAGGTCTTCACTTATTTGCACCCGCGCTTCAAGACGCCGCTGCTGTGCATCCTGGCGGCGATGCTGATTCCGTGCCTGTATGCCCTGTGGTTGGGCGGCAACACCGACAACATCATGCACCTGGTGCTGGCGGCGGTGTGTGCGTGGAGTTTCTCTTATCTGCTGGTGACGCTGTCGGTGGTGATCCTGCGCATTCGCCGTCCGGACCTGCCACGGGCCTATCGCTCGCCGTTCTTTCCGTTGCCACAGGTCCTTTCCAGCGTCGGCATCTTACTGGGCATGTGGTTCATTACCCCGCCGGGCATGAACCCTGCGGACATTTATGTGCCGTTCGGGGTGATGCTCGGGATCACGGCTTCATATGCGCTGTTCTGGACACTGGTGGTACAGAAGGTCAATCCATTCAAGCCGGCTTCGGTAGAAGAAGTGCTGGCCAAGGAGTTTTCCCATGAGCCTGGCAACCCTCACAACCCTTATCTCGAGCAGGCTGCAAAAGCTGTCTGAGCTGTTCAGCGCCCAACGGGCCCCGTCCGGTTACCGGCCTGGGGTCACGCTTGAGTACGTGCGGCGCAACCTCGGGCTGGCGAGTTTCACCTCGACGGGGCCAGCCCAGGCAAGGTTTTGCCTGGACGACATCGGCCTTCAGGTCGACGTGGCCGAGCGCACCGAAGCGCAATTGCTGATGCACCTGGTGATGACCGAATTCAGGTTCACGGTGCCCGCCTCAGAGCAGGGCAGTGCGCGCTTTGAACTGCACCACAGCGGGTCGATCCGGCGCACGGGGCTGGCCTGCCGGCAACGGGCGGGAGCGCCGGATTTGCTGGCCAGGCTCCAGGCGGCCTTGAACGATGACCCCGACCTGCATCAAGCGTTGATGGGGCTGGACTTCAAGCGCATGCACCTCGATTTGAGCGGGCAGCAATGGCACGTACGGCTTGAACACATGGGTGGCAGCGAGGTGGTCAACCGCATGCCGGCGTTCCGGCGCTACATCCCCTTGAGCGGCGCACAGCGGGCCGGGCTGCTCACGGTACTGGCGGGTTTGCAGCGGGTATTGGGCGCGCTCTGAGTCGAGCAATTGGCATCATTAGTGCTTCTACAGTCGGTATCACGTACTTGTTGCGCCTATATAGATAACATGTTAACTATTGGCCGACAAAAACAAGAAACCATTGTGGAGATGCCATGAGCACCTATCAGTCTGCGCACTATGGGTTGGAAACCTGGACTCGGGATCTGCGAGCGGCCTGCGGCCATTTCGACACGGAACTGGCCTTCAACCGCTCACTGTTCATCGGTGAGGTGTCCAAGCACTCCCGGGGCGGCCTGTCACTGGCCAACCTGCGCACCAACGCCGGCCTGATCAAACGCGAGCGGCCCAATGCCGATCACGATATGGACCAGCATTGCTTCCTGGTCAGCCAGCGCAGTGGCTATTGCCAGATCACCCAGAACGGCCAGGTCATTCAATTGGCCCCCGGCGATATGCTGCTGATGGACTCCACGGGTTCGATCGAGATCAGCCCGTTTGGCCTTATCGAACATGCCTCGCTGTCACTCTCGCGCAATGAAGTGTGCAAGCAGCTGGGCAGCGCCTCGAAAACCTTCGGCAAGATCTCTTCGAGCAAGGCCTGCGGGCGCATGCTCCACGTGTTGATGGACCAGCTGTGCCGCGAGGGCCTGGAGGGTCAGGATTCGATTGAAGAGGCCGAGGCGCTGCAAGCGGCGTTTGTCTCCCTGCTCGGGTCAGCCTTTGAACTGCATGACGCCCCAGGCGACAGCGGCGTGTCCTTGCAGGGCAGCAACCTGCGCAGTTATGTGCAGAAAGTCATCGACGAGTCCCTGACCCAACCCGGCCTGAGCCCGGTAGGCCTGGCCAGCCGCCTGAACATCTCAGTGCGGCATTTGTACCGCTTGTTTGAAGAACAGGACGACAGCGTCTGCCGCTACATCCAGCGTGCGCGGCTCAAACGCAGCGCGGACGACTTGACCAACCCGTTCCTCAAGAGCGAGTCGATCACCTCGATTGCCTACAAGTGGGGCTTCACCGATTCTGCGCACTTCAGCCGCTCGTTCAAGAAGCAATTCGAGCTGTCGCCCAAGGATTTTC
The DNA here is from genome assembly GCF_900067035.1 of Pseudomonas sp. 1 R 17. NCBI lineage: Bacteria > Pseudomonadati > Pseudomonadota > Gammaproteobacteria > Pseudomonadales > Pseudomonadaceae > Pseudomonas > Pseudomonas sp. 1 R 17. Next base: position 113,253 of record NZ_FKLB01000056.1, on the reverse strand, counting down.
GTTCCACTCATCTGCAGCAAGCGGTCGGTGCGGCATAGGGTATCGATGGATCAATGAAACCGCTCACCCTGTCGGCCCATAACATTTGCGCAGTCGCGGTCGAACACTTTGCCGCTTACGGCTACGACGCTTCATCGCTGAACGAAATCGCGGTCGGGGCGGGCATGCGCAAGGCCTCGCTGTACGCGCACTTTGTCAGCAAGGACGCGCTGTTTCAGACGGTCTTCGAGATTGCCCTGGCCCATGAACATCAGTACATCGCGCAGTGCTTCAAGGAAGAGGCCGGGCACCCCGGCGTGCCTGGGCAATTGCACCTTGAGCGGTTGCGCGGGCGCTATGCGGGGTCGGCGCACCTGCGCTTCCTGTTGCGCACGGCCTACTTTCCGCCGGCGGATATTCGCAGCGTGATTACGGCAGGATTTGAGGGCTACCTGGCGAGCATTCGCGAGGATTTCCAGCGTGCCGCGCAAGGGCGGTACAGGATGGTACGGCCCGAGGCGCTCGAGGTGTTTTGTGACGCTTACCTGGGTATCGTCGACAGCCTGCATGTGGAGCTGATCTATTCGACGCCCCAGGGTTACGTCAAGCGGCTTGCGGCGTTGTCGCGGGTGTTCAGTGATTCACTGTCGCTGCTTGAAGGGGCGAGCGCTATTCAACGGATACACCGCCCCTCCCAGATTTGATCCGGTTTACATCCCGACAGAGGTCACTTCACCTCTGGCAACGTCGAGCCGCCGTCCACCACGATGGTCTGCCCGGTGATGTAGGTCGCCAGGTCGGAGGCCAGGAACAGCATGGCCCCGGCAATATCCTGAGCGGCACCGAGGCGTCCCAGGGGCACGCGGCTGGCGATGTCGGCATTGACCTGGCTGTCGCCCAGGTTATCCATGGCCGGCGTGGCAATCATCCCTGGCTCGACGCCGTTGACGCGTACCTGGTAAGTCGCCAGCTCCAGCGCGGCATTGCGGATAAAACCGTTGACCCCGGCCTTGGACGCCGCGTAGTGGCTGAGCCCCGCATAGGCAACCCGTGGCCCGGTGACCGATGAGGTGACCAGCACGCAGCCACCGCCCTGGCGTTGAAACATCGGCAAGGCGGCCTGGGTCAGCCAGAACAGGGCCGAGAGGTTGACCGCCAGCGTGCGTTCAAGAACGGCCGGGGTGATCTGCGCGAACGCTGTCAACGGAAAGTAGCCGGCGTTGTGCACCAGGATATCCAGGCGGCCCCAGTCCTGTTCTATAGCCTTGATGCCTTCGAACACCGCCGTCGCCTCGGCCAGGTCCAGCGCGATGGCCTCGACCCGGCAGCCGCGCGCACGCAAGCCCTCGGCCAATGCCTGGGCTTGTGCCAGGCGCAGGTCGGCGATCATGACGCGGGCGCCACGCCAGGCGAACGCCTCGACGATGGCCTGGCCGATACCCTGGGCGCCGCCGGTGACCAGCACGGTCTTGCCGCTGAAATCCAAGTCTTCAGGCATGTGCACGCTCCATATGGACGTAAGCCAGTGTGGGCACATCGACGATGCTCGAACCGCCATCGGCGACCACGCTGGCCCCGGTGATGATCGCGGCATCCGGGCTGGCCAGGAAGCGGCACACCTTGGCGATTTCCTCGGCGCTGGCGGGGCGCCGCAACGGCACGTCGGCGCATACGCGGGCATAGGCTTGCGGCAGGGTGTCGCCGTGGAAGCTCATCAACGGCTGCATTTCCTCGTCGGCCATGGGCGTGGTAACCCAGCCGGGACACACCGCGTTCACCCGCACACCGCGTGGGCCGTAGTCCCGCGCCAGGGAGCGATTGAGCCCGAGCAGCGCATGCTTGGCGGTGGTGTAGCCGCATACTTCGGGTCCGGCGGCCAGGGAGGCGATGGAGCCGAGCAGCACGATATTGCCGGCGCTTTCGATCAGCAGCGGCAGGCAGGCGCGGGCGCTGTAGAACGCGCTGTCCAGATTGCTGCGCAAGGCCGCCTCCCAGGTGTGTGGGCTGGTCTGGGTGGCGCTGCCCATGCCATGCCCGCCGGCGCAGGCCAGCAGCACATCGAGGCGGCCGTAGCGCTGACCAATCTGCGCAACGAAACGCTCCCAGGTGGCCGGGCAGGCCGCATCGCCGACCAACACCAGGCCGCCGGTGTCCTGCGCAACTTGCTCCAGGGGCTCGCGGCGACGGCCGATGAGCACCAGGTTGGCCCCTTCGGCGGCGTACAAGCGCGCGCAGGCGGCACCGATGCCCGTGCCGGCACCGGTGATGACAACGGTGCGTGGATCAGGCATCGGGATACTCCGTGCGGTTGAGCACTTGGCAGTAGGAGCTGACTGGAAAGTTCGACAGCTCATCGAACGACGCACCGGCATAGCCGAAGATCTTGCCGTCGCTGCGGTGCTGTTGCAGGTCGATCAGCACCAGGCCGAGGGTCGGGATGATCTTTTCGCGCCAGACGAACAGGTACAGCTGATCGGCGATCTTGTAGTAGTGGCAGCGATCGGTATCGCACAGGCCTTGCTCCACGCCCTTGAGGCATTGCCAGGCATAGAACTGATCGTTCAGGTAGATGTGCTCGTAGACTTCGCTGGGGCTGTAGCGATACAGATTGCGCAGGCCGGTCAGTTCCTGGGTGGGCGCGTGGGGGCATTGGCCCGGCTGCCAGGGTTGATCCAGGCTGCCGTGCAGGAAGTCCACGTCCACCGAGGTCAGGGCCTTGCCGGCCAGGGCGCGGCTGTAGAGGCCTTGCTCGGTTTGTTCGCGGTCCGGCATGCGCCCGATCACGGCGGTGAACGACGACGTGGTGGTGTCCAGCACCAGGCTGATGGACCAGGCCTGGCCGGCTTCATGCTTGATGAAGTCGACCAGGTACAGGCCCGGGCGGACCGAGGTGGCGCGGTAGGCGGCCGAACCGCTGGAGTGACCGTCGGCGGCGTGCCAGTGCAGCTGCTCGGTGTCGAAGCGATGCTCGATCTGCCAGCCGTTGGCGAAGTGCAGGGTGAAGGCCTTGCCGTTGAGGTCGGCAAGGTTGGGCAGGATAAACGCGTCGGGGGCAAAACCATCGGCGAGGGCGCCTACGGTGATCCAGTCGGATGAAGTGGTCATTGCATGGCTCCGGTTGAGGGAATGGACACCCCGGATCATGCGGTTGGCAACCTGGCGCGCCTATCAACCAAAGGGTTGAGGCGGCTTAAAGAAACAGCGCGGCGACCAGTTCGGTACGACTGCTCACACCCGTTTTGCGAAACAGGTGGATCAAGTGGGTCTTGATGGTCGGCAGGCCGACATCCAGCTCCAGGGCCAGTTGCTTGTTGCTCGCACCCTGACGCAATAACCAGGCAATCTGGCGTTCCTTGGGCGTGAGACCGGCCAATGCATCGTCGCAGGGCTGCATATTGGCCACCGCCATTTGCAGCAATGCCTGCAAGGCATTGAGCTGAGCCAGTTGGTCGGAGGTAAACACCCCTTGCTCCGCCGTGCGCAGCAAGGAGATGGCCGCCTGGGGCTGGTCGGCGCGATGGGCGACGATCTCCACCACATCGACCACACCGTAGCGTTGCAGGAAGTCTTGATAGCGGCGGCTGTCACGCAGGGGCTGGCGGGCCATGGCGAACCCCAGCGGCACCACCGCCAGCCCGCTGGACAGGCAATTGCGCGGTTGCAACGGGTCGAATTGGCGGTAGTTGTCCAGGTAGTCGCGGTGCATCTCACCGCTCATGCCTTGCAGCCTGAAATCACGGGCCTGCAACTGGCGGTCCACGCAATAGAACGCTGCCTGGCTGGCGGGCACCAGTTGAGTGAAAGCCTGCAGGCAATGGCCGGCGACTTCCTGAGCGGGGATGGCGTGCATGGTCAGTCACCTGCGCCGGAACAAACGCTGCCGGCCGAAGCCGGCAGAGGGGAGCGATCAGACTACCGCGAAATAGTGCTTCACAAAACTCTCGCTTACCACCTCCCACAGCACCGGCGTGCCCTTGGTCACGAACCAGCTGTCGCCGGCTTTGTAGCGGGTACTCTGGCCAGTACTTTCGTCGGTCAGCACCACTTCGCCGGTGACCACGGTGGCTTGTTCGGCGAACGGGTAGACCATGCGGAACTTGCCTTGGGTGGTGCCGAAATAGGCGCTGCTGACGGCGTCGGTCGGGGCGCCGAAGGTCATTTTGCCAAAGGCTTTGACTTCGCCTTCGAGGATCTCGGAGCCGAGGTCGGCAACGGTGCCCCAGGCATCGAGGTCCGATAATTGGATGTCTTTCTTCAGGGTGGTAACGGGCATGGCAGTTCTCCTGTGAATGAAACAGCGGGGCTCAACGGCGACCGTTGAAATAGCCCGAAAGTTGATGAAGGCTTTTGCCGGCCGTGAGCAGCAGCGGGCGGATATGGTCCTTGCCCAGGATCTGCGCATGCTTGACCGCGCTGATCAGGTCGTAGCGCGACGAGCCTTCGCTCATGCCCTCGGCCAAGACCTTGCAGATGATGTGGCTGGGCGTGACCCCGAAGCCGGCGTAGCCCTGCACATAAAAGGCATTCGGGCGCCCGCTGAGCGTGCCGATCTGCGGGAACAGGTTGGCCCCGGTTGCCATCGGCCCGCCCCACGCCAGGTCGATCTTCACGTCCTTGAGGTAGGGGAAAATCTTCAGCATCAGGTTGCGGTTCCAGGCTTTGAGGTCCAGCGGGATGTGCTCGACGAAAGGTGTGGCGGCACCGAACAGCAAGCGGTTTTCGTTGGTGACCCGGTAGTAGTCGATCACCGGGCGAATATCGCTGTAGGCGCCGCGTATCGGGCTGATGCGGTTGATCATCTCGTCCGACAACGGCTCGGTCATCAACTGGAAGGCATAGGTATTGACGGTGGTCTTGTGCAGTTCCGGTTCCAGCTTGTTGAGGAAACTGTCGCAGGCCCACAGCAACTTGGAGGCTTTGACCGAGCCGCGGCCGGTGCGCACGGTGATGCGTTCGCCATAACTGACTTCCAGCGCCGGGCTGTGCTCAAAGATGCGCACACCGTGGCCGGCCAGGGCCTTGGCTTCGCCCAGCAGCAGGTTCAGCGAGTGCACGTGCCCGCCGCCCATGTGCAGCAGCGCGCTGGTATAGGCGTCGGAACCGATGATCTGCTTGACCTCGGACCCCGCCATAAAGCGGATTTCGTCCTTGGTGTTGATCGACTTGAAGTCCTTCTCCCAGGCGCGCAGGGTTTTTTCCTGGCGGGCGTTGAAGCCCATGTAGCCGTAGCCGTGGCAGAAATCGGCGTCGATCGCGTACTTGGCGATGCGATCCTTGATGATGCCGGCGCCCAGCTCGCTGATTTCAAAGATCTGGCGCAGGCCTTCGTCGCCGACTTGTTGCTTGATCTTCTCCAGGTCATGGCCGATCCCCGCCATGATCTGCCCGCCATTGCGGCCCGTGCCGCCGAAACCCAGGTAGCGCGCTTCGAGCACCACAATGTTGGTGATGCCTTTTTCGGCGAGTTCCAGTGCGGTGTTGATGCCGGAGAAACCGCCGCCAATCACCACCACATCGGCTTCCACGTCCTGTTCGAGGGTGGGGAAGCTGAGGTTGTATTTCTTGGTTGCCGAGTAGTAGGTCGGCGTTTCGATATTGATCATGGCGCAGCCTGGAAAAGTGAAGGGAAACTCACTGCAGAGCCGACACGAAGCTCTGTGCCTGTTGGGGTGTATTAAGTGCCTTCCGAGCGGTAGGTGTCTTGATTCTGTGTGCCGCCGCTCTTGACCGTGGCTGCCAATCATCAACCCTGAATCCGGCCGCGCGGTAAAGCCGCACACGGGCAACAATCGCCAATGCTAGAATGTTGTTAATCTGTTAACCAATTGCGACGCCGCCATCCATGTCCAAACCGCGCCAATCCCTGACCCTCACTTTGCTCCATGCGCGTGAAGCCGCCATGGGGTTTTTTCGCCCTTCGCTCAATCAACACGGGCTGACCGAGCAGCAATGGCGGGTCATTCGGATCCTCAGCCAGCATGAGGAGCTTGAGATCAACCGCCTGGCCGAGCTGGCGTGCATTCTCAAGCCGAGCATGACCGGGGTGCTGGTGCGCATGGAAGCGGCAGGCATGGTGGAGCGGCGCAAGGCGCAACAGGACCAACGCCGCGTGCTGGTGCGGCTGGCCGAGAAGGGGCAAGCCTGTTTCGACTCAATGAGCCAGAGCATGGAAGCCAATTACCAGCGCTTGCAGGCGGGGTTTGGCGAGGAGAAGTTGCAGACGTTGCTGACCTTGCTCAACGAACTGAAAACCCTCAAGCGCTAGTTAAACTACCCCCCGTGGATACCGTCTTATCCAACACCGCGCAAATCCTACGAATGCCAACCCCCCACCAAGGTCTCCCCCCGTAGCAGCTGCCGAGCGCAAGCGAGGCTGCGTCAGGCGCGCTGCCGATTCAGGCTCGAGTCGCGGCCGACGCAGCCTCGCCGAGGCTCGACAGCTGCTACGAATGCCACGGTCTACCCTCGTAGCAGCTGCCGAGCGCAAGCGAGGCTGCGTCAGGCGCGCTGCCGATTCAAGATCGAGTCGCGGCCGACGCAGCCTCGCCGGGGCTCGGCAGCTGCTACGTTAGTAGACGCCGCCGGCCGCGCTGTCAGGCGCCGGTGAATCCTTGAAGGCCGCTGCCAGGCTTTGCAGCCCGCGCATCAGCACCGTGGTGTCGACGCCCACCGCCACGAACGCCGCACCCAGTTCGATGTAGCGTCGGGCCAGTGCCTGGTCGGCGCTGAGAATGCCGGCGGCTTTGCCGGTGTTGCGGATGCGCGCGATGGCGTCTTCGATGGCGGCCTGCACCTCGGGGTGGCCGGGGTTGCCGCGATGGCCCATCGAGGCGCTCAGGTCCGCCGGCCCGATAAACACCCCGTCGACGCCTTCCACCGCCGCAATCGCCTCCAGGTTGGCCAGGCCCTCGCGGTTTTCGATCTGCACCAGCAGGCACATCTGCTCATCGGCGTGGTCGAGGTAACCGGCAATGCTGTTCCAGCGTGAAGCCCTGGCCAGCGCACTGCCGACGCCGCGCACGCCCTTGGGCGGATAATGGATGGCTTTCACCAGCGTACGCGCCTGTTCTGCGCTCTCCACCATGGGCACCAGCAAGGTCTGTACGCCAATGTCGAGCACTTGCTTGATCAACGCGGTGTCGCCGATCACCGGGCGAATCACCGGCTGGCTGGGGTAGGGCGCCACGGCCTGGAGCTGGCCGAGCATGCCGCGCAGGTCGTTGGGCGCATGTTCGCCGTCGATCAGCAGCCAATCGAAACCGGCGTTGGCGGCCAGTTCCGCGCAATAGGCATCGGCCAGGCCCAGCCACAGGCCGATCTGGGCTTCCCCGCTGCGCAGGCGATGTTTGAAGGTGTTGACAGGCATGTCCATGAGCACTCTCCGGTTAAACGAATCGGCAGGCAATCGAACCCAGCATGTCGTAGTCGACATGGAAGGTATCTCCAGGGTTGGCCGCCACCGGACGGGTGAAGGAGCCACCCAGGATGATTTGTCCGGGTTGCAGGGTGACGTCATAGGCGGCCAGTTTATTCGCGAGCCAGGCCACGCCCTTGGCCGGGTGATTGAGCACGGCGGCGGAGACGCCGGACTCTTCGATCACGCCATTGCGGTAGAGCACCGCGGGTACCTTGCGCAAGTCGATCTCGGTGGGGCGCACGGCCCGCCCGCCCATGACCACGCCGGCGTTGGCGGCATTGTCGGAGATGGTGTCGAAGACCTTGCGGGTCGCCTTCGTGTGCGGGTCGACCTGCTGGATGCGTGCATCGATGATCTCCAGTGCCGGGATCACCCATTCGGTGGCGTCGAGCACGTCGAACACCGTCACGTTCGGGCCTTTCAGCGGTTTGCCCAGGATAAACGCCAGCTCCACCTCGACGCGCGGCACGATAAAGCGCTCGAAGGGGATGTCGGTGCCTTCATCGAAGAACATGTCGTCCAGCAGCGCACCGAAATCCGGCTCGGTGATATTGGACGAGACCTGCATGGCCCGGGAGGTCAGGCCGATCTTGTGGCCGACCAGCTTGCGCCCGTCCCTGATTTTCTGTTCCACCCAGGCGCGCTGGATGGCGTAGGCGTCTTCGAGGGTGATTGCCGGGTGATCGAGGGAAAACTGACGCACCTGTTCGCGTGAACGTTCGGCCTGGTCGAGGCGCGCGGCGGCTTGCAAAATGAGCGATTGATCAAGCATGGCAAGAGTCTCTTATTGAGGGTTGACGATGGCTGCCCGGGTGCGCAGCACCAGCAGGCCACCGAGAGCAATCAGCAGCGCCAGGACGTACAGGGCCAGGCTGGCGCTCTGGGTGGTGTCGCGCATCCAGCCGATCAGGTAGGGCGCGAAGAATGACGCGATGCTGCCGAACGAGCTGATCAGGGCGATCCCGGCGGCCTGGGTGTTATTGGAGAGGAACGCGGGAGGCAGTTGCCAGAACATCGGCAACGCCGCGCTGGCGCCCATGCCGGCGACGATCAGGCCGCCCAGCACCACGGCCGGGTTGGCGGGGGCGAGCCCGGCGATGGCAATGCCCACGGCCGACATCAGCAAGGGCACACACAGGTGCCAGCGGCGTTCACGCTGGCGGTCGGATGAGCGCCCGCAGCCAATCATGAAAAAACACCCGGCCAGGTACGGCACCGCACTGAGCAGGCCGACCTTGCCGTCGCTGCCGATGCCGGCACCGTGGATCAGCGTCGGCATCCAGAACGCCAGGGTGTTGACCGCCAGCATCACCGCGAAGTACACCGCCACCAGCAGCCACACCTGTGGGTTGCGAAGAATCGCGGAGAACGAGGTGATGGATTTGCGGTGTTCTTCCTGGTGCAGTTGCTCGCGCAGGTGTTGCTTCTGTTCCGGCGCCAGCCACTTGACCGTCTCGAAGCTGTCCGGCAGGCACTTGAGCACCACCAGCCCGAGCAGAATCACGGGGGCGCCTTCGATGACGAACATCCATTGCCAGCCGCGCAGGCCGCCCAGGTCGTGGAAGTGTTCAAGGATGCCGCCGGAAAGCGGGCCGCCGATCACCCCGGCCATCGGTACTGCGATGGCAAACAGGGCGGTGACTTGCGCGCGACGCCCGGCCGGGTACCAGCGGTTCAGAAACACCAGGATGCCCGGGAAGAAACCGGCCTCGGCCACCCCCAGTAAAAAGCGCAGCACATAGAAGCCCATGGCGCCGTCGATCAGGAACATGCAGGTCGACAGCACGCCCCACACCACCATCAGCGTGGCAATCCACCGCCTGGGGCCGACACGGTCCAGGGCCATGTTGCTGGGGACGCCAAACAACGCATAGGCCACGAAGAACAGGCCGGCGCCGAAGCCATAGACGGTGTCGCTGAAGTTCAAGTCCGCGCTCATCTGCATCTTGGCGAAGCCGATGTTGATGCGGTCGAGATGGGCGAAGAGGTAGCAGATCAGCAACAACGGCATCAGCCGCCAGGTGATGGTGCTGTGAGTGCGGTCGCGTGCGACCTGGCCGAGGTTGTCGGCGGTATGGGCTGTGCTCATGGTTTTATACTTTTTATCTGAGAGGCCGAGGGTGTGAACGGGCAGGGCGCCTTAACCGACCTGCGCCTTGAGGAACGCATGCACGTTGTTCTGCTTGAAGTTGAGCTGCTCGTGCAGTTCGATCATTTCAAATGACAAGGCCAGCAGGCGCTGGGCCTGAAGATCGGCGAAGTGCTGGGTGATGACCTCGAACAGGCGCTCGGCGACGTGCTGCCGTGTCGCCAGGTCGCGGCCATGGCCGACCTTCAACGTCATGTGCACGAACGCGTAGTCATGCTTGCCGTCGGCCATGCGCCAGGTGTCCAGGCGCACGCCACGGCTGCGGATGCCGCCCAGGGGAAACACGCCGCTGGCGCCCAGGCTGGCGTGGACTTTTTCAAACAGGCCCGGCAGGTCCGCCTGCTGTTCAATGTTGTCAGTGTATTCAGCGATGAAGTGAGGCATGAACGGCTCCTTCAGGCCGCGCGGGGATGCCGCGCGGCCATGCGGTCAAACAGGGAAAATGGCGTTGATCTGCCCGGTGCCCGAGCTGCCGAAGGGCGCGGTGATGATCTCGGCCGGCTTGTCGTAGTCCGGCCCGCCGAGCAAACCCAGGAGCATGGCGGTGTCGTGCATCTTGCCTTCGCCAAAGCAATGCTCGGCGTAGTCCGGGAGCATGGCGCAGAACTCTTTCCAGCGGCCCTGGCGCCACAGTTCCACCACATGCAGGTCGACCTGCTTGTCGAATTCACGGGTCCAGTTATGGATATTGGCTTCGGCATTGCGGTCGTCGGAGAAGCGGTGCGACAGCGAACCCGAGGCCAGCACCACGACTTTGCGGTCGCTCTTCTCGATGGCCCGGCGCACGGCGGCGCCGAAGGTGAAGCTGTCTTGCAGGCGATGCCAGGCACACCAGGCGGCAATCGAAACGACGTTGAATGTCTGCTCGTCCGGTACGCCCATGTGCATGTAGCGCATCGGTACCAGGGTGCCGTATTCCAGCTCCAGGCTCGGGATGTTGTGGGCCAGGGTACGCACGTCGGCGGCATTGGCCTCGGCGGCGATCAGCTCGCCCAGCTCCGGGCAGCCGGGGTATTCGTACGCCATGTTCTTGATGAAGTGCGGCAGTTCGTTACTGGTGTAGATGCCCTTGAAGTGCTCGCCGCTGTTGACGTGATAGGCGCTGTTGACCAGCCAGTGCACGTCGAACACCACGGCGGTATCGGCGCCCAGCTCGCGGGCGCGCCGACCGATTTCCTTGTGCCCGGCAATCGCCGCTTCGCGGCAGCCGTGGTGCTTGCCAGGCAGCTCCGACAAATACATCGAGGGTACGTGGCAGATCTTTGCTGCCAGAACTACTTCGCCCATGATCATTCTCCTGAGTATTTATTCTTTTGTAGGAGCGAGCTTGCTCGCGAAAAACATCAACGATAACGCAGCACTTCTGTTAGCCGGCGGCGCCTGCGGATTCTTCACGAGCAAGCTCGCTCCTATAGGACGCGTTGTTGTGTCCGGGTTACACGCCCCAGCGTGGAATGTGATGGCTGCCCATCGAGATGCACACGTTCTTGATCTCGGCGAACACTTCGAAGCTGTACTGGCCGCCTTCACGGCCGGTGCCGGAGCCCTTCACGCCGCCGAACGGTTGGCGCAGGTCGCGCACGTTCTGGCTGTTGATGAACACCATGCCCGCTTCGATGCCATAGGCCAGACGATGCGCCTTGCCGATGTCCTGGGTCCAGATGTAAGACGCCAGGCCGTATTCGGTATCGTTGGCCAGTTGCAAGGCTTCGGCTTCGTCCTTGAACGGGATCAGGCACACCACCGGGCCGAAGATCTCTTCCTGGGCGATACGCATGGAGTTGTCCACGTCAGCGAACACCGTGGGCTGGATGAACTGGCCTTTGCTCAGGTGCGCCGCCAGGTTGGCCGGACGCTCCAGGCCACCGGCGAGGAGGGTGGCGCCTTCTTCAAGGCCGATCTTGATGTAACCGGTGACCTTGTCGTAGTGGGCCTGGGTGATCATCGAGCCGACCTGGGTTTTCGGGTCCTGGGGGTCGCCGACGATCAGGCGTTTGGCGCGCGCGGCGAACTCGGCGACGAACTGCGGGTACACGCTTTCCTGGATAAATATCCGGCTGCCGGCGGTGCAGCGCTCACCGTTCAACGAGAAGATGGTGAACAACGCAGCGTCGAGGGCGCGCTCCAGGTCGGCATCTTCGAAGATCAGCACTGGCGACTTGCCGCCCAGTTCCATGGAGTACTTTTTCAGCCCGGCGGTCTGCATGATTTTCTTGCCGGTGGCGGTGCCGCCGGTGAAGGAAATCGCGCGTACATCGGGGTGACGCACCAGGGCATCGCCAGCGGTGGCGCCGTAACCCTGGATGACATTGAGCACGCCTTTTGGAATCCCGGCTTCCACCGCCAGGCGCCCCAGTTCGTTGGCGGTCAGCGGCGACAGCTCGGACATTTTCAGCACCGCGGTATTGCCCAGGGCCAGGCACGGCGCGGTTTTCCAGGTGGCGGTCATGAACGGCACGTTCCACGGCGACACCAGCGCGCAGACACCCACCGGCTGGTACAGGGTGTAGTTGAGCATCTGGTCATCGACCGGGTAGCTGTGGCCGTCCATGCGCGTGCAGACTTCGGCGAAAAAATCGAAGTTGTGCGAGGCGCGGGGAATCAATACGTTTTTGGTCTGGTGAATCGGCAGGCCGGTGTCGAGGGTTTCCAGTTCGGCCAGGTGCGGCACGTTCTGTTCGATCAGTTCGCCGAGCTTGCGCATCAAGCGCGCCCGTTCCTTGGCCGGGGTGCCGGCCCATTTCGGGAAGGCTTCCTTGGCCGCCGCCACGGCTTGCGCGACTTCCTCGGCGCCGCCGCTGGCGACTTCACCGATGGCTTCGCCGGTGGCCGGGTTGTAGTTGACGAACACGTCTTTGCTTTCGACCTCACGGCCGTTGATCCAATGTTTGATCATGCTGCTCAAGCCTCTTTACGGGCGCTGAAGAACGCCGCTTCGCTGACAATTCGGTTAACCAGGCGGCCTACGCCTTCGACTTCCACAATCACTTCATCGCCAGGCACGACGTCGGCCAGGCCTTCGGGCGTGCCGGTGGCGATCATGTCGCCGGGTTGCAAGGTCATGAAGCTGGACAGGTATTCGATCAGGTAGGGAATGTCGAAAATCATGTCCTGGGTGCTGCCTTCCTGGCGCAGCTCGCCGTTGATCCAGGTGCGCAGTTTCAGGTTGCTCGGGTCCGGCACATCGGCCACATCGACGATCCACGGGCCGACGGGCGTGGTGGCGTCGCGGTTTTTCACGCGCAGGTTGGGTCGGTAGTAGTTTTCCAGGTAGTCGCGAATGGCGTAGTCGTTGCACACGGTGTAGCCCGCCAGGTAATCCAGGGCGTCTTCGCGCTTGACGTTGCGCGCCGGCTTGCCGATGACGGCCACCAGCTCGCACTCGTAGTGCATGTAGGCGACGTTATCCGGGCGCCAGGTCACCTGGTTGTGGCCGGTGTACGTGCCCACGGACTTGATGAAGGCCAGGGGTTCGGTCGGCGGCTTGAAAGCCAGTTCAGCGGCGTGGTCGGCATAGTTCAGGCCCAGGGCGAACATGCTGCCGGTCGCCGGTGGCAGCCATTGCACCTGGTCTTCGGCCAGCAGGCGACCGTCGGCCAGGCGCACGGCGTTTTCAGCTTCGACCTGTACCGAATGGACTTCACCTTCAAAGCGAATACGGGCGTGTTTCATGAGAGCTCCTCTGCCTTGATGTGGTTGACCAGGCGGCCGAGGCCGCTGATCTCGACCTCCACGGTGTCGCCGGGCTGCACATCCACCCGGCCTTCGGGCGTGCCGGTGATCAGCACATCGCCCGCGTGCAGGGTCATGAATTCGCTGATCTCGGCGATCAGCAATGGAATATTGCGCACGAAGTTGGCCGTGGTGTTGTGCTGGCGAACCTCGCCGTTGACGTACAGGGTGATCGCAAGATTGTGCGGGTTCGACACCTGCCCTGTGGGTATCAGCTCGGGCCCGATGGCGCAGAACCCATCGCGGCATTTGGCTTTGACGGCGGGGCGGTAGTAGCTGTCTTCCGGCAGGCTGAACTCATTGACGAGGGTGTAGCCGGCCACGTAGTCGAGGGCTTCATCTACGCTGACGCGGCTGGCGCTCTTGCCCATCACCACCCCCAACGCCGGCCCAGGTTGCAGGCGTTCGCCCTGGCCGGGATGCACCACCTCGGCGCCGTGCTGGTTGCGGGTGTTGGGCGTCTTGATGAACAGCACCGGCTTGACCGGCGGTTTCTGGTACGGCGGCTGTTCGAATTCGGCGAGGCGCTGCTTGAGCAACCCCTGGTAGTTCAGCGCGACACCGAAAAGGGTGCCGGTCGCGATGTCATGCAAGGCACGGCTCATGGGTTCTCCTGGCAGGGCCATGGCGGCCTTGCATTTAGTTAATGTGTTAACAGTTATAATTAAGATGTTAACTATCGTCAAGGGTGTAGACTGTCCACGGGGTGCTTGCAGGGTGAGCACCGCTGCATCAGGGCAATCACAATAAAAACGAGTAGCGTGCGATGAGCGACCGTCAACCCATCCCGAACATCAACATTGGCCAGGTGTACGACCAGCGCTACAGCGACGCCGAAGTCCATTACGACAAGCTGGCCAACCTGGCGGATTTTTTCGGGCGCAACATGCCCGTTCACCGGCATGACCGGTTCTTCCAGGTTCACTACGTAAAAAGCGGCACCGTGCGCGTGTACCTGGACGACCAGCAATACGTCGAGTCCGGGCCGATGTTCTTCCTCACGCCACCCACGGTGCCGCACTCGTTTGTGACTGAGGCCGACAGTGACGGGCATGTGCTGACGGTGCGTCAGCAACTGGTGTGGCAACTGATCGAAGCCGACGCCAGCCTGGCGCCGGCCGGTGTGCAATTGCCGGCCGCGTGTGTCGCCCTGACGCAGTTGGCGCCGCAATACGCGGGCGATATCCGCCGCCTGGATTATCTGTTCGAGGAACTGCGCGAAGAGGTAAAAGCCCAGCGTTCCGGGCGCAGCGCAGCCCTGGATAGCCTGACGCGGTTGATCATGATCAGCCTGTTGCGGCTGTGTTCGAACTCGTTGAAAGCCACGCCCGCCCGCCACGAAGACTTGAAAATCTTCCACCGCTTCAACGAGCTGATCGAAGCGCACTACCAGCAACACTGGCCGTTGTCGCGGTATGCCCAGGGCATTGGGGTGACAGAAGCACGGCTCAACGATGTGTGCCGACGCATTGCCGACTTGCCGTCCAAGCGCCTGATCCTGGAGCGCCTGATGCAGGAAGCCAAGCGCCTGCTGCTGTTTACCGGCAGCTCGGCCAACGAGATCTGCTATCAGCTGGGGTTCAAGGACCCGGCCTATTTCAGTCGTTTTTTCCAGCGTTACGCCCAGCTCACTCCGGGGGAGTACCGCCAGCGCCAATCGGGGTTGCGTTGAGCCAGGCATAAGGTAGGTCTTGTTGATCTTGTGCGGATCATCATGAGCATCGCCGCGGTGCAACAGAATGGCTTTTACGCCGAACCGATTGTACTTTTCACAGCCCCCAGGCCGCTTGCAGCGGTTGGCCGGCGACACTAAGCTGCCGACTCGCCCATCCAATTGGTGCCGATATGGCCAACCCCAGACCTTCGCTGACACTGACCCTGCTGCAAGCCCGTGAAGCCGCAATGGCGTTCTTCCGCCCGGCCCTGAACAAGCATGCACTGACCGAGCAACAGTGGCGGGTCATTCGGATCCTGCGCCAGCAGGGCGAACTCGAAAGCCACCAGCTCGCCCAGCAGGCCTGCATCTTGAAACCGAGCATGACCGGAGTGTTGACCCGCCTGGAGCGCGACGGCCTGGTGCGCCGGCAGAAGTCCAGCCAGGATCAGCGCCGGGTGTTCGTGGGCCTCACCGAGCGCGGCCAGCAGTGTTTCGTCTCCATGAGCGAGGGCATGGAAAGCAACTACCAGAAAATCGAAGCGCAGTTTGGCGCGGAGAAAATGCAGCAGTTGCTGGACTTGCTCAATGAGCTGAAAAACATCAAGCCTTGAAGGTAAAAAAATCATTAACAGGTGAACGTGTTTGCCCGAGGCTGGCATCGCGGGCGCACATCCTCACTATCCATTTTCGGCACACATGCACGAGCTGCCCCGGGTTCGGAATGGAACTTGCGTGCGATACGACCTGTAAGCCTTGCAACTGAAAAAGGTTGGGTCAATGAACAATAATAATGTACTGATGCCTGCGGCCTCGGTGGTGCTTCCACCGGCGTTACCCCTCCAGCGTTTCCTGACCAGCGACATCGATGAGCACGCTCGCAATATGGGCGGCTGGCAGGTTCGCTACGATCAGTTGTCACCCGGCTCCTTTGCCGGTGAGTTGCTGGAGTTCCGCTCGGACTGGATGCAACTGGTGCGCGACCGCTCTAATCAGGCCATGGTCAAGAGTGGTGTGGCCTGGAAAGGTGCGATCACCTTCAGCATTCCCTTGAGTGCCGACGGCCCGGTGTATTGCTCGGGGCATCCGATCCACGAGCCCAGCCTGTTGGTGGCCCACGGTGAAAACCTGCCCGAGCTGCACACTCCACAGCACTTGGACCTGCTCGGCGTGGCCATCGAAGAGCACGCCCTGGAACATGTGCTGGAGTGCCAGGGCATTCAATTTCGAATTACCGATCTTCCCAGGTGTTACCGCTTGGGTGATTCATCCGTGCAACGTGACCTCGCGGCGTTGTTCGATGAGCTGGCGGGCTGTGATGCCGTGCTCGGGCATGACTCGATCCGCCGCGGCATCCGCGATGCGGTGATGCTGCATATGCTGGAGTTGATCGCCCCGGACCAGGCGCCACCCCTCAACCCCACGGCGCGCAAAAGGATGGTCGATCGCGCCCGCGAATATGCATTGAGTCACCTGGACGAGCCGCTGTCGATCCTCGACCTGTGCAACCACATCGGCGCCAGTCGGCGCAAACTCCAGTACTGTTTTCAGGAGACCCTGGGCATCAACCCGGTGGCCTATCTGCGGGCACTGCGCCTCAATGCGGTGCGCCGCGAACTGCGAACCAGCACCCAAGCCCACGGCGTACAGGAAGTGGCGGCGCGCTGGGGCTTCTGGCATTTGAGCCGGTTTGCAAGCGATTACCGCACCATGTTCGGCGAAAGCCCTTCCCAGACCCTGCGTCGCACGCAACTCTGCTGAAAACGGATAACCGCCGCACTCTGCGCGTTACTAGGATGGCCCACACCACTTGATGGGAGGGGCATTCGATGATTCACCACAATAATGCAAGCGCCACACGCATGACGCTGTTCACCCTGGGGCTGCTGGGTTGCTGTGCCAGTGTCCAGGCCACCGAGAACGGTGCGCCGACCACCGCCGTCGGCGTGTACGATTTCGGCGCGGGGATGATGCCGCCGGCCACGCCGTTCGGGACCGTGGGGCTGCGCACGGCGTTTTACTCGGCCAATGTGCAGAAGGACCGTAACGGTCGCTCCGTCGACAACCACTTCTCACTGGATGTGTTGTCCATCGGCGTCGCCTACATGCGCATGACCGATCACACGGTGCTGGGCGCCAACTATGGTTTCGGCGTGGTGGTACCTTTTTTCAAGATGGACGCTTCCGTCAAGGTGCCCACACCGGTGGGTCCGCTGAGCCTGGAAGCCGATCCGTTTCGAATGGCCGACATGCAGTTTCTGCCGGTGATCCTGCAATGGAATCTGTCGCCGAACCTGTTTATCAACACGCAACTGCAGATCCAGGCGCCCACCGGTGACTACGACAAGAATCGTTTGATCTCCCCAGGGCTCAATCACTGGACGTTCTCGCCGATCGTCAACGCCACCTACATCACCGACAGTGGTTTCGAGGTTTCTTCCAGCTTTGAGGTTGACGTCAATACCCGCAACCCCGCGACCGACTACAAGAACGGTGTCGAATACCGCCACGAATTTGCCGTGGGCCAGCATGTAGGGCCGTGGACCCTGGGCCTGGGTGGTTACTACTACCGTCAGTTCAGCGATGACGACGCGCCAGGGCTGCAATCGGGCAACCGGGCGCGGGTGCTGGCTGTCGGGCCGGCCGTGAGTTACTTCAAGCCCGGCCTGCCGCCCATTTGGCTGCACGCCTACAAGGAAACCGATGCCCGCAACCGTGCCGAGGGTTACACCGTGGCACTGCGCATTTCTCAAAGTTTCTAAGGGGCTGGCCATGAACTCATCACATTCCGATTCCCCCTCGCCACGGCAAGCCACCGGGCGCCGTGAAGGGCTGGTGCTGATGCTGGGCAGCAGCCTGACCATCATGGGCGCGGCCATGGTGGCGCCGATCCTGCCCAAGCTGGGCGCCGAGTTCGGTGCGCTGGAACCGCGCGCCGACCTGCTGGTGCCCTTGGCGGTCACCGGGCCGGCACTCGCGATTGCGCTGTGCGCCCCCCTGGCCGGCTGGTTGGCCGACCGGGTCGGGCGCAAGGCGTTGCTGGTGATCGCCACGCTGTTGTATGCCGTGCTCGGGGCCATCCCGGCGCTGCTGGATAACTTGCCCGCCATCGTCGGTGTACGCCTGCTGTTCGGCGCGGCGGAGGCGGCGGTGATGACCTGTTGCGCGACGCTGATTGCCGACTATTGGCACGGCGAGGAACGGCTGCGCTACATCAATCGGCAAGTGGTCACCATCGGTTTGGTCGGCTCGCTGTTCTATGTCGTGGGCGGCGCGTTGGGCGAACACTCCTGGCGCCTGCCATTCCTGCTGTACCTGCTGCCACTGCTGTTGATACCGATGATGATCAAGGTGCTGTGGGAACCCGCGGCCGCTCGCCAGCCCGTCGAGGTGGCTGAACAGGGCAGGGTGGCCGTGCTGCCCCTGGTGCTCGGTTATCTGCTGATCCTCAGTGGGATGGTGCTGAGTTTTATCGTGCCGATCCAGGCGCCGGTTTTACTCGTCAGCCTCGGCATTACTTCAAGCACGATGATCGGGCTGTCGGCGGGGGGCAGTCTGCTGGCGACCCTGGGCGGTTCGTTAGCCTGGCCGCTGCTGCGCCGGCGCATCGGTATCCCCGGCTGCAATGCGCTGTTGCTGAGCCTGTTGGGCCTGGGATTGTGGCTGCTGATGCGCGCACCGAGCTACAGCATGGTGTTGGTGGCCGTGCTGATCCATGGCCTGGGCGCCGGGCTGCTGGTGCCCAACGCGATGGCGCCGGTGATGAATGCCCTGAGCGCGAAAACCCGCGGGCGCGGCTTGGGCGGGTTCACGGCGTTTCTGTATTTCGGTCAATTTGTCAGCCCGCTGGTGGTGGCCGTGCTCAGCGTTTACTCGGGTGACGTACGTCGTTCAATCCTGTGGCTGGCCTGCGCCAGTTTTGCCTCGGCCCTGGCCTGGGCACTGGCAGGCCTGCAAGCACGGCGCAAAGCGCTGACCCAGGCATTCGGATCAAGTCATTCATAATCAATAGGAGACGAACATGGACATCCACAACCTGCTGGACAGCGAGGACGCCACCGGTTTGGCCGAATGGGTCAGGCGCGGTGAGGTGCAGCCCGGCGAGCTGCTGGAAGCGGTGATCGAGCGTATCGAACGGGTCGAACCGCAGCTGAATGCGGTGGCCGAGCGGCTTTACGATTCGGCCCGCCAGTCGGTACGCGCGTCGCGCCCCGGCCCCGGTGTGTTTGCCGGGGTACCGACTCTGATCAAGGACCTGTTTTCGCCGGTCAACGGCGCGGCGATGACCAATGGCTCGCAGGCGTTGGGAGGCGCTCGCGCTGACTTTGAAGCCGAACACGTAAGCCGTATCCGCCGTGCCGGGTGTGTGATTGTCGGTACCAGCACCTCACCCGAATTCGGCACCTCCTATTCCACCGAGTCCAACCGCTTTGGCGCCACGCGCAACCCCTGGAACATCGCCCACAGTGCCGGCGGCTCCAGTGGCGGTGCGGCAGCCTTGGTGGCGGCGCGCGTCGTACCGTTTGCCCATGGCAACGATGGCGGCGGTTCCTTGCGTGTGCCGGCGTCCTGCTGTGGGGTGTTCGGCCTCAAGCCCAGCCGTGGGCTGTTGCCGTCCGGGCCGATGGTCGGCGAGGGCTGGGCCGGCATGGGCACCCCCCATGCGATTACCTTGTCGGTACGTGACAGCGCCGCGCTGCTGGATGCCACGGCCGGGATCGACCTGGGCGCACCCTATGCCGCGCCGCTGCAGGCGCAGCCCTATGTCACCGCGCTGCAGCAGGACCCTCGGCCGCTGCGGATCGCCCTGGTCGAGCAGCTCGGGCCTTGGCCGACCTCCGGCGAAAGTGTGCAAGCCGTGCGCCAGGCCGCCAGGTTGTGCGAATCCCTGGGCCACCGCGTTGAACCGGTCAGCTTGCCGGTGGCGCTGCCGGCGTTTCTCGATCAGGTCTTCACCATCATCGGTGCAAGCACTCGCCACTATGTCGATGTGTTGGGGCAGATGCGCGGTTCCGCCGTACAGCCTGAGGAGCTGGAAGCCCGCACCCGCATTATCTTGCGCTGCAAAGGGGCTGTCAGCGGTGCGCAGTACGCCGGTGCCGTGGAATGGATTCATGCCTTGGGCCGGCAGTTGGCGGTGTTCATGCAGGATTACGACCTGATCCTCACGCCGACCCTGGCCCGCGAGCCGGTGCCGATCGGGGAGCTGGACCTGCAAGACGACCGCTTGAGCCTGGAGGAATTGATCGAACGGTTCCACAGCTACTCACCGTTCACGGCGCTGTTCAATGCCAGCGGGCAACCGGCAATGTCGGTGCCGTTGCACTGGAGCGCTGCCGGCCTGCCGATGGGCGCCCACTTCGCCGCTCGCTTTGGCGAAGAAAGTACCCTGCTGGCCCTTGCGGGGCAGTTGGAGCGGGCCCAGCCCTGGCGCGGCCGGGTTCCGCCGGTCAATGCCTGTCGGTTGTGAGTCTCTGAGGGCTTCTGCATCGGGCGGGTGGGCCGACCTGCCTGATGCAAACCGCCTTCTGGTCATTCAGCCGCGAATCGCTGCCTTTTTATTCGATACATATCACCGTCCGCATGGCTGAGCAGGGTGTCGGCATCCTCTCCGTCCTGGGGATAAACCGCCACGCCGATGCTGCAGGACGGCATCTTCACCCCACCAAACTCGGGCCCCAGCGGCTCGGCCATGACCGCGAGTATCTGCACCACCCTGGCAGAAATAGCCTCCCGCGACGGGATGTCCATCAACAGCACCGTGAACTCATCACCGCCCATCCTCGCCACCAGGTCGCTGTCGAGTACGCAGCGTTCCAGGCGTCGGGCAATCGCACACAGCACGCGATCGCCCATGGCGTGGCCATGCACATCGTTGATGCCCTTGAAATCATTGATGTCCAGGAACAGCAACGCCAGGCCGCGGTTGTGGGACTGCGCACTGTGCAGGGCCTGGTCCAGCCGATCATTGAACAGTGAGCGGTTGGTCAGGCCCGTCAGCGGATCATGATGGGCAAGGAAGCGCAGTTCTTCTTCGGCCTGGGTGAGCGCCGTCACGTCCCGTGCGACACCGATTCGCGCGCCTACCTCTTTGGACCAGAAGGCCGCCCACAGGATGTGCACGACACTGCCATCCTTGCGTAGATAGCGGTTGCGGAAGTCGACATGGGAGTGGCCATTCATGACCCGCACAATCGAGGCTCGAGTGCGCGCCAGGTCTTCGGGGTGCATGTAGTGAGTGATCAGGGTGCCGACCAGTTCGTCGGCACGGTAGCCGAGCAGGGCCTCGCAGCCATCGCTGACGAAGACAATCTGGCTGTCGCTGTCGACGACAAATACCGTATCCAGCATCAGGTGGATCAGTTTGGGGTACAGCGCTTGCAGGTCAACGGGCATGGGGTATCGGGCGTCCGGTTCATATGGGCCGATCATAGCCCGATCATGAGCAGGGGCGTCGAGCAATCCTGCACATTTTTAGTCCGTTCGGCAGTCGCTGAGAGCGGCCAGGCAGAGGCTTTTCGCGTAGGGGACGGCGCTGCGAGCCACAGGGAAGGTTGTCGTACAACCGAATGCGCTATGATGCGCGTTCCTCCGACAACCGAGATACCCGTTCTTGATGGACAACCCGAACGTCCAGCCTACCGTTCGCCGCCGGCATCGCAGCCTGGCCGAAGAACTGGTCACCGAGCTTTCCCGGCGCATCTGTTCCGGTGAGCTGCCGCGTGCCACCAAGCTGCCCACCGAATCCGAAGTGATGGCCGAACATGGGGTGAGCCGCACGGTGGTGCGCGAGGCCATTTCGCGCCTGCAGGCCTCGGGCCTGGTGGAAACCCGGCACGGCGTCGGTACCTTTGTGAAGGATATCCCGAGCCCCAGCGGGTTTCGCATCGACCCGGACAGCATCGTGACCCTGCAGGATGTGCTGGCTGTGCTGGAGTTGCGCATCAGTCTGGAGGTGGAGGCCGCCGGCCTCGCGTGCGTGGGGCGGACCGACGAGCAATTGCAGGTGATGCGCGACTCGCTGGATGCGCTGAACTCGCGGGCGGTGAGTGCCGACTACGCGGTGTCGGCAGACTTTCAGTTTCACCAGCAGATCGCGTTGGCCACGGGCAATCGCTACTTCACCGACATCATGTTGCACCTGGGGGTCAACATCCTGCCGCGTACACGCCTGCACTCAAAACGCTTGGCCAACGACAACAAGGAGCCCTTCCTGGAGCGCCTGAGTCGTGAGCATGAGGACATCTACAAAGCCATCCTGCGCCGTGACGCCGATGCGGCTCGGGCGGCGATGCGCCTGCATCTGTCCAACAGTCGCGAGCGTATGCGCCGGGCCTATGAAGCCGCCGCCGCCGAGTTGTCGAACGGCCCTGCCGCAGTGAACGCGCCGCCCTGAAGCCCGCTGCCCGGTTCATCAGCCGCCGCCGGCGGTTGCTGCTCGACCTTGGCGCGAAACGCTTCCGAGCTGTCCTTGGGTGCAAAGCCCAGGTGTTCCGTGTGCCGAGTACTCCACCAGCGATCGCGATTGTCCGAGACGCCATACACCACACTGTGCCCAACCTCCTTGGCCAGCAGGGCGCGCGCCACCAGACGGTCCAGGTCGGTGTAGCTCAGCCAGGTCGACAGCATCCGCCGGTTGCGCGGCTCGGGGAACGACGAGCCGATGCGCAGGCTCACGGTTTCAATCCCATAGCGGTGAAAGTAGAACGCCGCCAGGTCTTCGCCGTAGGCCTTGGAGAGGGCGTAGTAGCCATCCGGACGGCGCGGTGAGTGCACGTCCAGTTCAACGTCCTGGGGATAGAAACCGGTGACGTGGTTGGAACTGGCAAACACAATCCGCTTGACCCCCTGTTGTCGCGCCGCCTCATAAATGTGGAATGTGCCGCGAATATTGGCGTCGAGAATCTCCTCGAACGGCCGCTCCACGGAAATCCCGCCCAGGTGAACGATGGCGTCGACGCCGGTGACCAACGCCGCAACGGCGGCCTTGTCGGCCAGGTTGCAGGTGATCACCTCGTCGTGCTCACCACGGCTGGGGGCCATGGGGCTGATGTCCGAGGCGCGGACGATGTCGGCATGGGCGTGCAAGGTGTTCCGCAGGATTTGCCCCAGGCCGCCGGCGGCGCCGGTGAGCAAGATGCGCGTGAAGGGTTTGGGTGGTGTGGTCATGGTCAGGTCTTCCATTGAACGCTGAATGCAGGTGGCTTGCCTGTCGAGCGATGCGCACTCGCCAGGCAAGTCGTGGGGGCTTTACATGAAGTTGTACTGGATGCCCAGGCGCCACCGCGCCTGGCGGTCTTCGGACGTGGCGTTGACCTTCACATCACCAATCTCCATGAACGGGGCCCATTCCTTGGTGAGCTTGTATTTGACGATCAGGTTCTGTTCGTAATCGCTCTTCTTGTTGTCGTAGCGGATGTAGTCAGTCTTGAAGTAGATGAACTGATATTCATACGCCCACTTACTGGCCGGCGTGTAGCCGAGCCAGCCCTCGAAACGATGGGTGGTCTGGTCATCCTTGATGTGGTCGGGCAAGTCCTCGTTGACCTGGTCGCGGTCCAGCTTCTTGGCATCCAGGCGATAGCGCGTGGCGGCGTAGAAGGCGTCGTTGATCTTGTAGTTGTACTTGAGGCCGAACTTGTAGGTGGTCGAGTCTTTCGAGCTGTCCATCTGGAACGCCGGGGTCAACGTCGATTGCGCGCTGAGTTTGTAGTTGTAGCTCACGGTGAACTCGTGCCCGTTGTTGACCATGTTGTCGTAGGCGACGTCTTCACGGTCGCCGGCGGTGCGGTATTTCATTTCCGCTTCAAATCCCAGGCCACTGTCCAGGCGGTAGTTGAGCTTGATTCGGTCAGCGTGGGCGCTGTCCTCCTCGGTGAACTGGTGGCGGTAGTTGATGCTGGCAGAGTCAGCGCTGACATACAGCGGCAGGCCGAGGGTCAGGGCAGTAACGAGCGTGCGTAGGGTGGTGTTCATACGGTCTTCTTTTTTGTTTTTGTTAGGGTCGTTTGACGGTTGCTACGGCAGTGGGTTGTTGCGGATGGCTCTCATCTAAGGTGCCGATATACGTTATCGTACGACAAGATGACTCGTCTATGGGTTATCGGTGGTTTTGAAACATCTTGAAATATATGTGCCCAGTGAATAGGGCTTTACAGCAATCCGAGTTATTCCTTGGTTGTCTTTAAAAATAAGGGTTTTGCCTGGATTTACTGAAAATGCATGCAGGTGAGGGGCGGGTTATTGGGTCTTTTCAAGTGTTGTACGATGACCTATGATCGGTCGCAACAGACGACACTTCCGTCACAAATCCAATAAGAAGGCTTACGACGTCCATGAGAATCACAGCAGTCAACGTCCAGGTATTTTCCTACCCGACCCGCCGCGCAGTGGACAGTGCCGGCCATGCGCACCCCGGTGATGTCACCCAGGCGCAGATGGCTTTGCTGCACATCCAGACCGAAGACGGCCAGGAGGGTTATGCCTTCGGCGCCCCGGAGCTGATCCGCCCGTATGTACTGGATGGTTTCGTGCGCAAAGTGCTGGTGGGGCAGAACGCTTTCGATCGCGAAAAAATCTGGCACGACCTCGCACACTGGCAGCGCGGCAGTGCCAGCCAGTTGACCGACCGCGCCCTGGCGCTGGTGGAGCAGGCCCTGTGGGATTGGGCCGGGCGCAAACTGGGTGTGCCGGTGCACAAGTTGATTGGCGGTTTCCGCGACAAGGTGCCGGCCTACGGCTCCACCATGTGTGGCGACGAACTGCCCGGTGGCCTGGCGACCCCGGAAGACTACGGGCGTTTTGCCGAGACCCTGGTGCAGCGCGGCTACAAGGCCATCAAGCTGCACACCTGGATGCCGCCGGTGTCCTTCGCCCCGAGCCCGCGCATCGACGTGCAGGCTTGTGCGGCGGTACGCGAAGCGGTCGGCCCGGACATCGCCCTGATGCTCGATGGTTATCACTGGTACAGCCGCACCGAAGCGCTGTACATCGGGCGTGAGCTGGAGAAGCTCGACTTCGCCTGGTTCGAAGAGCCGATGATGGAAGAGTCCGCCGAGTCCTATGCCTGGCTGGCGGGGCAGTTGGACATTCCGGTGCTGGGTCCGGAAACCCTGTCCGGCAAACACCTGAGCCGCGCCAGTTGGGTCAAGCACGATGTGTGCGATATCTTGCGCGCCGGTGTGGCGGGCGTCGGCGGCATTGCGCCGTGCCTGAAGGTTGCGCACCTGGCTGAATCCTTCGGCATGGATTGCGAGATTCATGGCAACGGTGCGGCCAACCTGGCTGTCGTCGGCGCGATCAAGAACTGCACCTGGTATGAGCGTGGCCTGTTGCACCCGTACCTGGATTACGACGAAGTGCCGGCCTACCTCAAGCGTCTGGTAGACCCGATGGACAGCGACGGTTTTGTGCACCTGTCCGACTTGCCGGGCTTGGGTGAAGACATCGATTTCAACTTCATCGAGACCAATACGCTTAAAAGCTTCTGACGTGCACACGGTCAGTCCGGCATGAGTCGGGCTGATCAAGAGCACCTACCAATACAAGAATAAATATAAAAAAGGCACTCTTGTTATGAGCATTTTCCCTTCGCTGTGGGCGCGGGTGTTCGTCGCCGCGCTGGCTGTCACCGCTGTACCTGCAAGTTTCGCAAAAACCCCGGCCGATCAATTGATCGTCGGCATGAGCATGATCAACCTGCTGTCCCTCGACCCGGCGGCGGCCACCGGCCTGGATGTGTCGGAGATCAACGCCAACCTCTATGACATGTTGCTGGTGCAGGACGTTGCCCAGCCGGATCGCCTGGTGCCGGCGCTGGCCGAGCGCTGGCAGGTCAGTGACGACCGCAAGACCCTGACCTTCAACCTGCGCACCGGCGTGAAATTCCAGTCCGGCAATGACCTGAGTGCCGAAGACGTTGCCTGGTCGTTGCAGCGCGTGCTCAAGCTCAACCTGGCGCTGGCTTCCACCTGGAAGGCCTACGGCTTTACCGCCGAGAACGTCGAGCGCTACATGCGTGCCACGGATGCCACGACCTTCGTGATCGAGCTGCCGCGTCCGACCGACCCGCTGCTGGTGCTCAACACCCTGGCGACCTCGCCGAGTGCGTTTGTCCTCGATCGCAAAAAAGTCCTCGAACACCAGAAGAACAACGACATGGGCGCCGCCTGGCTGGTGACTCACGCCGCCGGCAGCGGTGCGTTCGTGCTCAATGACTGGCGCGCCAACGACGTGATCCTGATGAGCCGTTTCGACGGGTACTGGGGCGGCCCGGCCAAGCTCAAGCGCATCGTCATGCGCAACATGACCGAGTCACAGTCGTTGCGCCTGATGATCGAGCGCGGCGACCTGGACATCGCCAAAGGCATGTCTGCGCCGGATATTGAAGCCCTGCAGAAAAGCGCCAAGGTCCGCACCCAGACCTTGCAGCGCGGCACCCTGTACTACGTCGCCCTGAGTGTGAAGCAACCGATGTTCGCCGATGCGCGTGTGCGCAAGGCCGTGCGTGCGCTGATCGATTACCAGGGCATCAACCAGACCGTCATGCCCCATTACGGCGTGATCAATCAACGGCCGCTGCCCCTGGGCCTGGCCGCACGCCTGCCGGATCCCGGCTACACGCTCAACGTCGAGCAGGCCAAGGCCTGGCTGGCCGAGGCCGGTTACCCGAACGGTTTCAAGACCACCATTCGCGTGCTCGCCGAACCGCCGTTTATCAACATTGCCTCCAACCTGCAGTCGACCCTGGCCCAGGCCGGTATCGATGCCAGCATCATCACCGGCACGGGCAACCAGATCTACGGCGCGATGCGTGAGCGCAGCTTCGACATCATCGTCGGCCGCGGCGGTGGCGGGGCGGAACGGCATCCGCACTCCAGCCTGCGTACGCTGGTGTACAACCCGGATAACCGCGATGAGGCCAAGCTCACCAACTTCCAGGGCTGGCGCACATCCTTCTACAGCCCTGAGCTGAACCAGCTGATCGAGCGCGCGGAAGTCGAGCCTGACACAGGCAAGCAACTGGCACAGTACCGCGACATCCAGGAGCAGGTCGACCGGCAGGTCGGGGCCATTTTGCCGGTCTCGCAAATGACCGACACCGTGGTGGTGTACGAAGACGTGGCCGACTTCCAGGGCCATACCGCCGCGACCACGCGCTACAAAGACGTCTACAAGAAGCGCTGACCGATTATCAGGAGCTCACTATGTTTGTTATGACTGCCTCTGTCATGGGCGCTCGCGCGTCCAACACAGCCCGGCGTGCCGGTACGGTGCTGGTGACCTTGCTCGGCCTGCTGGCCCTGACGTTCATCATCGGCCGGGTCATGCCGCTCGACCCCGTGCTGGCGGTCGTCGGGCCGGATGCCGACAGTTCCACCTACGATCAGGTGTACCGGTCGATGGGCCTGGACAAGCCGATCTGGACCCAATTCGGTCTTTACCTCAACGACCTGCTCCACGGTGACTTCGGCAATGCGCTGTTGAGCGGCCATCCGGTACTCGACGACATCCTGCGCGTCTTCCCCGCGACGATTGAGCTGGCCACCCTGGCGATCCTGTTCGGCGTACTGATCGGCTTGCCCCTGGGCGTCTGTGCCGCCAGCAACCAGGGGCGCCTCGGCGATCACGTGGCGCGGGTGATCACCTTGTTCGGCTACTCCACGCCGATTTTCTGGCTGGGCATGATGGGGCTGCTGGTGTTCTACGCCTGGCTCGGCTGGGCCGGTGGAGCGGGGCGCATCGACCTGGCCTACGACGGCATGGTGCCCGAGGTCACCGGCCTGCTGCTGATCGACTCGACCCTGGCACGTGACTGGGAGGCCTTCGCCAGCGCTCTGCGCCACATCGTGTTGCCGGCGCTGATCCTGGGTCTGAACTCGGTGGCGTATATCAGCCGCATGACCCGCAGCTTCATGCTCGAGCAGCTGTCCCAGGAGTACATCATCACCGCGCGGGTCAAGGGCCTTTCCCGGCGCCAGGTGGTGTGGGGGCATGCGTTTCGCAACATCCTCGTGCAGTTGCTGACGGTGGTTGCGTTGGCCTACGGCTCGTTGCTGGAGGGCGCGGTGCTGATCGAAACCGTGTTTGCCTGGCCGGGGTTCGGCCAGTACCTGACCAGCAGCCTGATGCTCGGCGACATGAACGCGGTGATGGGCTGCGTGTTGGTGATCGGCTTGATTTTCGTCGCGCTCAACCTGATCAGCGACGCCTTGTACAAGGTGTTCGACCCCCGTACCCGTTAACGCACTGCGCCGTACCGATAAAACTATAAAAAGAAGGAATTTTGCATGAAGACGGTATTTTCAACACTGCACCTTGGCCTGTTGACGGCGATGCTCGCCCTTGGGCCGATGACAACGGCCAGCGCCAAGACCCCCGTCGATCAATTGATCGTCGGCATGAGCATGGTCAACCTGTTTTCCATCGACCCGGCCAATGCGCCCGGCCTGGATGCCTCCGGCGTCAACGCCAACCTCTACGACACGCTGATCAAGCGTGACCAGGGCAACCCGGAAAAGCACCTGCCGCAATTGGCCGAACGCTGGGACATCAGCGAAGACGGCAAGCAGGTGACCTTTCATCTGCGCCAGGATGTGAAATTCCATTCGGGCAACCCGCTGACCGCCGAGGACGTGGCGTGGTCGCTGTACCGGGTGATGAAGCTCAATTTCGGCCTGGCCACCACCTGGAAGGCCTATGGCTACAGCGTCGAGAATATCCAATCGCTGATCCGCGCCACGGACGCCCACACCCTGGTCATCGACCTGCCGCAGACCATGGACCCGCTGCTGCTGGTGGACTCCCTGGCGATCTCGCCGAGCGCTGTGGTAGTGGACCGCAAGACCGCCCTGGCCCATGAGAAAAACGGCGACCTCGGCGCCGGCTGGCTGGTGACCAACGAGGCCGGCAGTGGCCCCTTCGTGCTGACCAAATGGAGCGCCAACGATTCGCTGCTGCTGACCCGTTTCGACGGCTACTGGGGCGGCGCGGCCAAGCTCAAGCGCGTGGTGGTGCGGCACATGACCGAATCCCAATCCTTGCGCCTGATGCTCGAGCGCGGCGACCTCGACCTGGCCTACGGCATGGCGGCACCGGACATTCGCGCCATCGACGGCTCGGACAAGATTCAGGTGCAATCATTGCCGCGCGGCACCATGTACTACGTGGCGATGAGCATGAAGCAACCCGAGTTTGCCAAGCCTCAGGTGCGTGAAGCGGTGCGCAACCTGATCGACTACAAGGGCCTGGATGAACAGGTGATGCCGTATTACGGCAAGCTCAATCAGCAGCCGATGCAGCTGGGGCTGGAAGCGCGCTTGCCGGATCCGGGCTATCACATGGATGTGGCCAAGGCGAAACAGCTGCTGGCCGAGGCGGGTTACCCCGACGGTTTCAACACCACCATTCGTACATTGTCGGAGCCGCCGTTTATCGACATCGCCGCGCGCCTGCAAGCGACCCTGGCCGAAGGTGGGATCAAGGCCAGCATCGTCACCGGCACCGGCAACCAGGTCTACGGCGCCATGCGCGCGCGCAATTTCGAGATCATCGTGGCCCGTGGCGCCGAGCGCTATCCGCATCCGTATTTCAGCCTGCGCACCTTCGCCTACAACCCCAACAACAGCGATGACGCCGGCTTGCCGAACTTCCAGGGCTGGCGCGCTTCATTCTTCAATCCGCAGCTCAACAGCCTGATCGACCAGGCGGGCGTGACGCGCGATTCGGCACAGCGGGTCAGCCTGTATCACCAGGCGCAGACGCTCTATGACCAGCAGGTGGGGCCGATCCTGATGATCTCGCAGATGACCGACACCGTGGTCAGCGCTGCCGACGTCAAGGGTTTCAGTGGTGACGATGCCGAGGCCACCCGTTATCTGGGTGTCTACAAGCAGCGTTGAGTGGGGCTGCGGCCCTTCAGAATTCACACAGAGAAGATGCTTATGAATGCCAATCTGTCTTCCATCGACACGGCGGCGAAGCGGCCGGTGGATCGCTCGCCGGGCTCCAGCTTCGATGCCTTCTGCAAGAGCGGCCTGCGGGTGCTGCGTCACCTGTTGCGCAACCCCATGACCCTGGCGGGCCTGCTGGTTGCGCTGCTCTTGGTGGTGGTCGCGGCCTTTGCGCCATGGATCGCCACCCATGACCCGGTCGCGCAAAACCTCGCCACAGCCTTGCAGGCGCCGGGCTCGGCGCACTGGTTCGGCACCGACGAATACGGTCGGGATATTTTCAGTCGGCTGGTCTATGGCTCGCGGATCACGCTGTACATCATTGCCCTGGTAACCGTGATCGTCGGTCCCATCGGGCTGTTTATCGGCACCGTCTCGGGCTACTTCGGCGGAGCGGTCGACACCGTGTTCATGCGCCTGACCGATATCTTTATTTCCTTCCCCAGCCTGGTCCTGGCACTGGCCTTTATCGCCGCCCTGGGCCCTGGCCTGGAGCATGCGGTGGTGGCGATTGCCTTGACCTCATGGCCACCGATTGCGCGGCTCGCGCGGGCTGAAACCCTGTCCCTGCGCAACGCCGACTTTGTCGTCGCGGTGGAACTGCAAGGCGCGTCGCCGGCGCGGATTATCCTGCGCCATATCGTGCCGATGTGCCTGTCCTCGGTGATCATCCGCCTGACCATGAACATGGCCGGGATCATCCTCACCGCCGCCGCTTTGGGCTTTCTCGGCCTGGGTGCCCAGGCGCCGCTGCCGGAGTGGGGCGCGATGATTTCCACCGGGCGCCGCTACATGCTCGAGTGCTGGTGGCTGGTGGCGGTTCCCGGGGCGGCGATCATGTTGGTCAGCCTGGCCTTCAACCTGTTGGGCGATGGCCTGCGGGACATCCTTGATCCGCGCAGCGAATAATCGGAGAACACCTTATGTCTGCCATCAAGCTGAATGTCGAAGGGCTGAATGTGCGCTTCGTCAGTGGCCAGAAAGAAACCCACGCCGTGCGCGATGTGTCCTTTACCTTGGGGCGGGAGAAACTGGCGATTGTCGGTGAGTCCGGCTCAGGCAAGTCTACCGTCGGGCGCAGCTTGCTCAAGCTGCATCCGCCCAGCGCCAGAATCACCGCCAAGGCCATGGCGTTTGGCGAGGTCGACCTGCTCTCGGCCAGTGAAAAGGCGATGCAGAAGATTCGCGGCCAGCGCATCTCGATGATCATGCAAGACCCCAAGTACTCGCTGAACCCGGTGGTCAAGGTGGGCGACCAGATTGCCGAAGCCTACCTGGCCCACCACAAGGCCAGTCGCAGTGATGCGCGCGAACGGGTCATGCAGATGCTCGAGCAGGTGCATATCCGCGATCCGAAGCGGGTCTACAACCTGTACCCCCACGAGGTGTCCGGCGGTATGGGCCAGCGCATCATGATCGCGATGATGGTCATCACTCGCCCGGAAGTGATCATTGCCGACGAGCCCACCTCGGCCCTGGATGTCTCGGTGCGCCAGCAAGTGCTCAACGTGCTGGAAGAGTTGGTGGACCAGCAGCAGATGGGGCTGATTTTTGTCAGTCACGACCTCAACCTGGTGCGCAACTACTGTGACCGCGTGTTGGTGATGTACGCCGGGCGCGTGGTCGAATCCCTGGCTGCCTGCGACCTGCAATACGCCGAGCATCCCTACACCCGTGGCCTGCTGGCCGCGCTGCCGAGCATGGATAACCGTCGCGTGCACCTGCCGGTGCTCAAGCGCGATCCACTCTGGCTGACTCAATAAGGAACCTGACCATGCCCATGATCCAAGCGCACGCCTTGAACCTGAGTTTCGGCACCGGCGCTGCCATCAACCAGGTGCTGCACGATGTGAGCCTGAGTGTCGCCGACGGCGAATCGTTCGGCCTGGTGGGGGAGTCCGGTTCGGGCAAGACCACCGTGCTGCGCTGCCTGGCCGGGCAATACCGGCATTGGCACGGGGAGCTGAGCATCGCCGGCGCGCCGTTGCAGCACAAGATTCCCAAGGAGCACTTTCGCAAAGTGCAGATGGTCTTCCAGGACCCCTACGGCTCCCTGCACCCCAGGCACACCATCGACACCGCCCTGCGCGAGCCGCTGATTATCCATGGGGTAGGGGACAAGGACGATCGGATCAACGAGATCCTGCTCAAGGTCGGCCTGAACGACAGCTTCCGCTTTCGCTATCCGCATCAGCTGTCCGGTGGGCAGCGCCAACGGGTGGCGATTGCGCGCGCATTGATCCTTGAACCCCGCGTGTTGTTGCTGGATGAACCGACCTCGGCCCTGGATGTGTCGGTCCAGGCCGAGATCCTCAACTTGCTGGCGGACCTGCGCCAGCGCGAGAAACTCACCTATCTGCTGGTCACCCACGACCTGGGTGTGGTCACTCACTTGTGCGACCGGGTAGCGGTGATGCAGCACGGCCGGATCGTCGAGTTGCTCGACTGCCAGGCCTTGAGCCAGGACCAGGCCGTGCACGACTACACGCGCATGCTGGTGCAGGCCAGCCGTGACTTCAGCCAGGAGTCTGAGCGACGGCGGGTCGGCTGATTTCTGTAGTCATCGTATGACCATTCTTGATTGGTAATGCGCCAATTCCTATGAAATGCGATTAATATGCTGTTTTTATTGAAAAAAATATAAAGGCCCTGAACTAAGGCACTCAGGGCTAGCTAACAATCATTTGTAGTTGTACGATGACGTACCTCTAGAGGTGTCCCTTTATTTTTTGATTTGAGGTTTGCGAACATGACGCCACAAGAACTAAAAACAGTCCTGTCTTCCGGCTTGCTCTCGTTCCCGGTTACCGACTTTGACGCGGCCGGTGACTTCCGTGCCGACACCTATGCCCGCCGCCTGGAATGGCTGGCACCCTACGGCGCCAGCGCGTTGTTCGCGGCCGGGGGCACCGGGGAATTCTTCTCCCTGGAAGCCAAGGAATACACGCAGATCATCAAGACTGCGGTGGACACCTGCAGGGGCCAGGTGCCCATCCTCGCCGGGGCAGGGGGCCCGACTCGTCAGGCCATCGCCTACGCCCAGGAGGCCGAGCGCCTCGGTGCCGCCGGTATTCTGCTGATGCCTCACTACCTCACCGAAGCCAGCCAGAAAGGCCTGGTGGCCCACGTTGAGCAGGTGTGCAATTCGGTGGATTTCGGCGTGGTGGTGTACAACCGCAACCTGTGCCGTCTCAATGCCGACAGCCTCGAGCAGTTGGCCGAGCGCTGCCCGAACCTGATCGGCTTCAAGGATGGCATCGGTGAAGTCGAATCCATGGTGTCGATCCGTCGTCGCCTCGGCGATCGCCTGACCTACCTCGGCGGGCTGCCGACCGCCGAAGTCTATGCCGCGGCCTACAAGGCCCTGGGCGTGCCGGTGTATTCCTCGGCGGTGTTCAACTTCATCCCGAAAACCGCGATGGATTTCTACCGCGCCGTGGCCGCCGACGACCACGCCACCGTGGGCCGCTTGATCGATGATTTCTTCCTGCCGTACCTGGCGATCCGCAACCGCTGTGAAGGTTATGGCGTGAGCATCGTCAAGGCCGGTGCACGCCTGGTCGGCCACGACGCCGGCCCCGTGCGCGCGCCGTTGACCGACTTGCTGCCTGAAGAAGTGGAGCAGTTGGACGTGCTGATCAAGGCGCTGGGCGCCCAGTAAGCTGTCAGTCTGCGGCGCCCTGTGTGGCGCCGCTGTCCTTTCATCAATCTGAGGTTTGACCATGCCCCACTGCATCATCGATTGCCCGGCGGCCTTGGCCCAGCGCATCGGCGAACACACCCTGCTGGCGACCGTACACGATGCCCTCGACAGCTTCGGCGTATTCAAGCCCGGCGACATCAAGGTGCGGCTCAACGGCTTCAGCCATTACCGCTGTGGCAGCACTCAAGATGACTTCGTGCACGTTGCCCTGTACCTGTTCGCCGGGCGCACTGCCGAACAACAGCGCAGCCTGGCTTCGGCGACGCTGGGCGCCCTGATTGAACTGCTGCCGCAGGTCGAGGCGCTGTCCATGGACGTGCGCGAAATGCCCCGCGAAACCTTCGTCAATCGCAGCCAATACCTCGAAGAATCCGGGCGGCAGAGGTAGCGCCCCTCGGTGTGAATACCGGCAAAAACAAGGAGAACAACATGCCGTATCAACCCTCGAAAAAAAACCCGGTGCGTTGCGCGCTGGCCCTCGTGGCGCTTGGATGCAGCCCGCTGTCATGGGCGCTGCAAGCCCCGTCAAAACTGCAGGTACCGACGCTGGCCTTTGATGACCGACAAATCATCCTGGTGTGGGAAAAACCTGCCGAGCATGCCGGCATCAAGGATTACCGGGTCTACGCCAATGGCACGCTGCTGGGCAGCGCCAATGCCAATAATGACCAGGTGTCGCCGGCCAAACCCTACATCGACCAGTTTTATCGGCAAGACACCGCCAACTTCCACCATCGCATCGGCATTCACAGCTTTACTGCCCAAGGCTTGAAGCCCGACACTGCGTACCGTTTCACCGTGCGTTCGGTGGACGGCAGCGGCAAGGAATCCGCCGACAGCGCCCCGGTGCTGCAACGCACCACCCCGGTTGCGGCGGTATTTGACGTGAAAAAATACGGCGCCAAAGGCGACGGCAGTCACCTCGATACCCAGGCGATCCAGAACGCCATCGATGCCTGCACCGTCGGTTGCACAGTCTTGCTGCCTGAAGGCACCTACAAAAGCGGCGCGCTCTACCTCAAGAGCAACATGACCCTGGAGATCGCCGAAGGCGCGACCCTGCTCGGCTCCGAGCGCGCCGAAGATTACCCGCTGGCCGGCTATATCCAGTACCCGTATTCCACCACCGTGCGCCCGGCTTCGCTGATCAACGCGTTGCCCCGCGATCCACGCCAGCATCAGTCATTCGAAAACATCCGCATCGTCGGCAAGGGCACCCTCGATGGCAATGGCTGGAAGCGCAACGCCGATGTCGTCGACGAGCGTGGCCAGGCACTGCCGTTCTACCTGGCCAGTGACAATACCCGCTATGCCCAGGACGGCATCCTCGCCAAGGCGCAGGTGGAACAGGCCGTGGCACGCGGCATGAACGTCAAGGATGCCTACGGGCAGATGCGTTCCTCGCTGATTACCCTGCGCAATGTGAAGAACGTCTTCTACGGCGGCTTCACCGTGGTGAACCCGGCGTTCCACGGCATCATGAACCTGGAGACCGAAAACGTGGTGCTGGCCAACACCACCCACACGACCTACGACGCCAACAACGGCGACGGCATCGAGTTCGCCAACAGCAAGGGCGCGATGGTGTTCAACAACTTCTTCGACACCGGCGATGACTGCGTGAATTTTGCGGCCGGCACCGGTGCCGATGCCGTGCACCAGCCGCCGCAGGAAGACGCGTGGATCTTCAACAACTACTTCCGCAAGGGCCACGGCATGGTGGTCGCCGGCAGCCACACCGGCGCCTGGATCCAGAACATCCTGGCCGAAGACAACGTGTCGGACGGCACCGATGCCGGGTTGCGCATGAAGAGCACCAACTTCATGGGCGGCGGCGCGCGCAACGTCACATTCCGCGACTCGGCGATCCGCAACACCGTCAAGCAGGCGTTCATTTTTACCCTCGACTACAACGACCCTAACGCCAAGCTCGACTATCAGCGCTCAACCATCGCGGGGCAGTTCAAGGACATCCGGGTGAGCGACGTGAGCGTCGAGAATGCCCAGGGGGCGGCGATCGAGGTCAAGGGTGATGCAGCGCACAACGCCTACCATCAGGGCCTGGTGTTCGAGCGCGTGCGCTTTCGCGGCGCGGCCAAGGCGCGTATCGATGGACTGAAAGACTCACGCTTCGACCACGTGGTCTTCAGCCAGACCGGCGCTGCCAACCCATGGCAGGTCAGCGATAGCCAAGGGCTGGTGTTCAAGGAGGTGGAGCCGACGCCGTAAGCGCAAACGTTATGGCGAATGGACCCTCGTAGTGAGCGGGCTTGCCCCGCGCTGGGCTGCGCAGCAGCCCCAAAACACAGCCCCGGAACTGTCTGGCACACTGCAGCGTTCTTATTGGGGCTGCTACGCAGCCCGGCGCGGGGCAAGCCCGCTCACCACCGGTCCGGTGTTCGCTCTTAACTATCCCTGGGTGATAGCCTAGGGCTCGTGTTCAAGGAGGTGGAGCCGACGCCGTAAGCGCAAACGTTATGGCGAATGGATCCTTGTAGTGAGCGGGCTTGCCCCGCGCTGGGCTGCGCAGCCGCCCCAAAACACAGCCCCGGAACTGTCTGGCACACTGCAGCGTTCTTATTGGGGCTGCTACGCAGCCCAGCGCGGGGCAAGCCCGCTCACCACCGGTCCGGTGTTCGCTCTTAACTATCCCTGGGTGATAGCCAAGGGCTGGTGTTCAAGGAGGTGGAGCCGACGCCGTAAGCGCAAACGTTATGGCGAATGGACCCTTGTAGTGAGCGGGCTTGCCCCGCGCTGGGCTGCGCAGCAGCCACAAAACACAGCCCCGGAACTGTCTGGCACACTGCAGCGTTCTTATTGGGGCTGCTACGCAGCCCAGCGCGGGGCAAGCCCGCTCACCACCTGTACGGTGTTCGCTCTTAACTATCCCTGGGTGATAGCCAAGGGCTGGTGTTCAAGGAGGTGGAGCCGGCACCGTAAGCGCAAACGTTATGGCGAATGGACCCTTGTAGTGAGCGGGCTTGCCCCGCGCTGGGCTGCGCAGCCGCCCCAAAACATAGCCCCGGAACTGTCTGGCACACTGCAGCGTTCTTATTGGGGCTGCTACGCAGCCCAGCGCGGGGCAAGCCCGCTCACCACCGGTACGGTGTTCGCTCTTAACTATCCCTGGGTGATAGCCAAGGGCTGGTGTTCAAGGAGGTGGAGCCGGCACCGTAAGCGCAAACGTTATGGCGAATGGACCCTTGTAGTGAGCGGGCTTGCCCCGCGCTGGGCTGCGCAGCCGCTCCAAAACACAGCCCCGGAACTGTCTGGCACACTGCGGCGTTCTTATTGGGGCTGCTACGCAGCCCAGCGCGGGGCAAGCCCGCTCACCACAGGTACGGTGTTCGCTCTTAACTGAACGGCGCGCTCACCACCGGGGAATCTAGTGCGTCCCGCGTTAATAGACCTGCGGCACGATGATTTCCACCGGCGTCGGATTGCGCGAGTAGTCCTCCTGCCTGACCCGTTGCGGCAGCTCGATCACCGGCAGTTCCACTTCTTCATAAGGCATTTGCCCAAGCAGGTGGTGGATGCAGTTGAGGCGGGCTTTCTTTTTGTCGTCGGCCTGCACCACCCACCATGGCGCTTCGGCGATGTGGGTGCGCTCGAGCATGACTTCCTTGGCCTTGGTGTACGCCTCCCAGCGCCGGCGCGACTCCAGGTCCATGGGGCTGAGTTTCCACTGCTTGAGTGGGTCGTGAATGCGGCTGAGAAAGCGCAGGTGCTGTTCCTGGTCGGAAATGGAGAACCAGTATTTGATCAACTGGATGCCGGAGCGCGCGAGCATGCGTTCGAACTCCGGTACAGTGCGGAAGAATTCCTCGTACTGGTCTTCGTTGCAAAAGCCCATGACTTGTTCGACGCCGGCGCGGTTGTACCAGCTGCGGTCGAACAGCACGATTTCACCGGCGGCCGGCAGGTGCGAGACATACCGCTGGAAATACCACTGCGTCTGTTCGCGGTCGTTGGGCGCGGGCAGTGCGGCGACGCGGCAGACTCGCGGGTTGAGGCGCTGGGTAATGCGCTTGATCACACCGCCTTTGCCGGCGGCATCACGCCCTTCGAACAGGATCACCACCTTGGCGCCGGTCTTGACCACCCAGCTTTGCAGCTTCACCAGTTCGCCTTGCAGGCGGAACAGTTCGCTGAAGTAAATCCTGCGCGCGGCCTTTTCGGGGCTTTCCTCGACGTGCTCGTCGAACAGCGCGTTGAGGTCGTGCCCGTCTTCGGATAATTCCAGTTCCAGCTCTTCGTCACTGTGATCCAGCAGCTCTCGGTGGATGCGCTGGATCAAGGCGTCGTCTACTGCAGACATGGGAGGCACTCGCGTCGTGGGGGAGATGGCAAAGTCTTAGTCGCATTTTGTTACCAACCAATTACATCGAAATACGTGGCTGTGTCGGAAAGACGGGACGAAATAGCGGTTTGCCACCCAATTTTCATAAAAGCGTAACAAAGCTGCTGCAAAGTTCCGGGAGCCCGTAATCACAAGGATTTCCCTGAATGAAACGTCTGATGAAGTCAGCTGCACTCGCCGTTGCGGTTTCTCTAAGTGCCACCTCGGTATTTGCTGCCGAGAACGTCCGTCTGACAGGTTCTGGCGCCAGTTTCCCAGCGCCGATCTACCTCACCTGGTTCAAGGATTTCAGCAAGAAGACCGAAGGCGTCACGGTTGACTACCAGTCCAAAGGCAGTGGCGCGGGTGTACAGGACTTCCTGAACAAAACCGTGGACTTCGCCGCCAGTGACTCGGCCATGAAGGACGAAGACATCGCCAAGGTCGCCGAAGGCGTGCAGTTGCTGCCGATGACCGCAGGCGAAATCGTCCTGGCGTTCAACCTGCCGGGCAATCCTAAAGAACTTAAGTTGCCACGCGATGTGTACTCCAACATCTTCCTGGGCAAGATCACCAAGTGGAACGATCCGCAGATCGTCGCCGCCAACCCTGGCCTGAAACTGCCGGACATGCCGATCACCGTGGTCGTGCGTGCAGACTCCAGCGGCACCACAGCCGTATTCACCAAGCACTTGGCGGCCATCAACCCGCAGTTCCAGAAGGACTTGGGTGAAGGCAACACCGTCAACTGGCCAGCCAGCGACAAATTCATCAAGTCGCCGAAGAACGATGGTGTGACCGCCACCGTACGCCAGACCCCAGGCGCGATTGGCTACATCGAATACGGCTTCGCCAAGCTGGCCAAGGTTGACTTTGCCCAGCTGCAGAACAAGGCCGGCAAGTACGTGGTACCTAACGCCGAAAGCGGTGCCGAAGCCCTGGCTGCGGTGAAAATGCCGGAAAGCCTGGTGGCCTGGCTGCCGGACCCGGACGGCGCCAAGTCCTACCCGATCACGTCCTACACCTGGATGATCTTCCGCAAGGACAACGGCAACCCGGCCAAGGCCAAGGCCATGCGTGAAATGGTCGAGTACAGCCTGACCGAAGGGCAGAAAATCGCCGATTCGATGGGCTATATCCCGCTGCCGAAGTCGGTGGTCGATCAGGTTCGTAAAGCGTCCGCCAACATCCAGTAACGCTTGTGAGGCCTCTCTCGGCGGGCGCTGTCAGCCCGGCCGGGAGGGTTACCCCCCTGTTCCGGAATTAGCCAATGAACACACCGTTTGTCGTACCGGGTAACCCGGATTCTGCCTGCCAGCCACCTTCTGCGAAGGATTTCCTGGTTGATCGCACCTTCCGTGCGCTTGCACGAATAGGCGTGGTTCTGGTGCTGGCGTTGGTGTTTGCCCTGGTGTTCGAAGTCGGGCGCAAGGCCCTTCCAGGCATGGAAAAGCACGGCTTTGACGTGCTGCTGGGCAGCGTCTGGGATGTCAACCAAGGCAAGTACGGCATTCTGCCGGCCATCTGGGGCACGCTCTACAGTGCCTTTATCGCGTTGCTGATCGCAGGTGTTTTCGGCGTCAGCATGGCGATTTTCCTCACCCAGGATTTTTTGCCGGCGAAGCTGGCGGCGGTGTTTCGTACCATCGTCGAACTGCTCGCGGCCATCCCCAGCGTCGTTTACGGCCTGTGGGGCATTTACGTGGTCATCCCGGCGATCCGGCCGTTGACCGCATGGTTGAACACTGAACTTGGCTGGATTCCCTTTTTCGGCACGTCCCTGAGCGGGCCGGGGTTGCTCCCGGCGGCGCTGGTGCTTGCAATCATGATTCTGCCGACCATCGCCGCCGTGTCGCAGGATGCGCTCACCGCCGTGCCGATGAAAACCAAGCAAGCCGCCTACGGCATGGGGACCACCCACTGGGAAGCGATTCTCAAGGTGATGGTGCCGTCCGCCGCCACCGGCATCTTCGGTTCCCTGGTCTTGGGCCTGGGCCGCGCACTCGGTGAAACCATGGCCCTGGCCATGCTGGTGGGCAACGCCAACAACATCTCGCTGTCGCTGTTCGCCCCGGCCAACACCCTGGCAGCCTTGCTGGCGCTGAACTTCCCCGAAGCCGGGCCGAACGAGATCGAAGTACTGATGTACGCCGCACTGGTGCTGATGTTGATCACGCTGATCGTGAACATCTTCGGCTCCATGATCATGATGTACGCCCAACGGGGTAATAAGTGATGACTGACCTCACTGCTGCAACCGACCTGACGTCCCCCGCAGGCGCAATGCCCAGCCTCCAGCGCCGGTTCGAAGGCCGTGCCCTGCGCAGCCTGGTGTTGACCACCCTGGTCTGGGCGGGCGCGCTGCTGGCCAGCGTGCCGCTGATTTCCGTGCTCTACATGCTCATCACCCGCGGCGGTGCGCGCCTGAGCCTTGAAGTGTTTACCGAGCTGCCACCCACCGGTTTCGAGACCGGCGGCGGTTTCGGCAACGCGATGGCCGGTACCTTCGTGATGGTCGGCATTGCCGCTGCCATCGCCGTGCCGGTCGGCATCATGGCGGCAATCTTCCTCGCCGAACTGGGCCCGGACAGCAAGCTGGCGAACGCCGCACGTTTTGCCGCGAAGATGCTCACCGGCCTGCCGTCGATTCTGGCCGGTGTGTTTGCCTACGCCCTGGTGGTGATGACCACCGGCACCTACTCGGCCCCGGCCGGTGGTGTGGCACTGGCGGTACTGATGCTGCCGATCGTGGTGCTGACGGCTGAAGAGTCGATGCGCATGGTGCCCAAGATCATGAAGGACGCCGCCTACGGCATGGGCTGCACCCGCTCCCAGGTGATCTGGAAAATCGTCCTGCCCACCGGCCTGCCGGCAATCCTCACCGGCGTGATGCTCGCCGTGGCCCGCGCCGCCGGCGAAACCGCGCCGCTGTTGTTTACCGCGCTGTTCAGCAACTACTGGATCTACCACGACGGCAGCCTGGCGGTGATGAACCCGACGGCCTCCCTGGCCGTGCTGATCTACAACTTCTCCGGCATGCCCTTCGACAACCAGCTTGAACTCGCATGGGCGGCGTCGCTGGTACTGGTAATGATCGTGCTGGTCGTGAATATCGTGAGCCGTATCTTCGGCAAGCCAAAGTATTGAAAACGGGAGCATCTGAATCTTGAACGTATCAACTGCGCAAATAGCCGCT
The DNA here is from genome assembly GCF_900067035.1 of Pseudomonas sp. 1 R 17. Lineage (NCBI taxonomy): Bacteria > Pseudomonadati > Pseudomonadota > Gammaproteobacteria > Pseudomonadales > Pseudomonadaceae > Pseudomonas > Pseudomonas sp. 1 R 17. The sequence continues at coordinate 72,133 of NZ_FKLB01000056.1, read as the reverse complement.
CCGTTTGTCACCCAGGCGCCTGTGGTCATGGACTGCAAACTGGACAAGATCTTCTACGGCAACTTCATGGCCGTGCGTGACAGCCATGTGCCGATCGAAAAGAACAAGATCACCGGCTTCATCGGCCCTTCCGGTTGCGGTAAAAGTACCGTGCTGCGTAGCCTCAACCGCATGAACGACCTGGTCAAGGGCTTCCGTTTCGAGGGCCATGTGCACTTCCTTGGCCAGGACGTCTACGGCAAGGGCGTGGACCCGGTGGTCGTGCGCCGCTACATCGGCATGGTGTTCCAGCAGCCGAACCCGTTCTCGATGAGCATCTTCGACAACGTCGCCTTTGGCCTGCGCCTGAACCGCTACAAAGGCGACCTGGGCGACCGCGTCAAGCACGCCCTGCAAGGCGCCGCGCTGTGGGATGAGGTCAAGGACAAGCTCAAGGTCAGCGGCCTGTCGCTGTCCGGTGGCCAGCAGCAACGCCTGTGCATCGCCCGCGCCATCGCCACCGAGCCGGAAGTGCTGTTGCTCGACGAGCCGTGCTCGGCGCTGGACCCGATCGCCACGCGCCGGGTCGAGGAGCTGATGGTCGAGTTGAAGAAGGACTACACCATCGCCCTGGTGACCCACAACATGCAGCAGGCCATCCGCGTGGCCGACACCACGGCGTTTTTCTCGGTGGATATTTCCCAGGGCACGCGCACCGGCTACCTGGTGGAGATGGGCCCGACGGCGCAGATCTTCGAGAACCCGCGTGAACAAATGACCGGGGACTACATCAGCGGCAAGTTCAGCTGATGCCCCTGCGGGAGCTGGGATGCTCCCGTATTTTCCACTGCTTATGGGAATGCCGATGCCTGCAACACGACGCCTTGATTTGCCCGCGATTGAACGCGCACTGCGTGAGGTGCAACAGCGCTTTGCCGAGCTCAGCCGGGACTTTACCGAGCCGCGCGACCCGTTGACCGACGAAGTGCTGCACAACGTGCTTGAAGGCTACGCGCTGATTGACGACTATGTGGCGCGGGGCGTCGACCTGTTCGACCTGCAGCAGCTGGACCTGATGCTGGAGATCAACGCCACCGTGCTCTGTGGCAGCGACCCGGCACGGCGCCTGGAATACGCCCACCACCTGGCGGCGACCGAAGAACACTTCTTCAACAATGTCGAAGGTGGCATCAAGGACTTGTACAACTGGTACTGCGCGTATCGCAGTGAATCAGTCTGGAAGCGCGCCGCCGGGGTGTATGTACGCATCCTCAGCAAGCCGCAGCTGTTCATTGAAGGCAACAACCGCAGCGGTTCGCTGATCGTCAGCTATTTGCTGATGCGTGCAGGCCTGCCGCCGTTCGTGCTGACGCTGGAGAACGCCGAGGGCTACTTCAACCCTTCGTCGGTGATCCGCAACTCAGCCAAACATGGAGTCAAGGCGTTGTACGAATTGCCCAAGATCAAGAAAAAATACGCTGCCTTCCTGGAAGAACAGGCGCCGGATCCGCACAAGTTTTTTCTCAAGGACCCGCGCCAGCCCGTTTTTCAAGGAGGCCATTGATGAGCGGTTCTCCGGTATTCGCCAGGGCAGGGCGGGCCCTCCAGCGCATCCTGCCGATGCAGCAGCGCCCGCGTATCCGTATTTCCTTCGATATCGACGACACCCTGGCCTGCCAGCTGCACCACTGCGACGTTGAGCCGAGCCGGCTGCCGGCCTGCGTGCACCGTTGGCTGGGTGAGCCCTTGCGGATCGGCACGCGCTCCCTGACCCGCGAGCTACGCCGCCAGGGCTGCAGCATCTGGGTCTACACCTCGTCCGGTCGCACGCCGTCGTATATCCGCCGCTGGCTGATGCTCTACGGCATCCGCGTCGACGGCGTGGTCAACAGCGTGCTGCACAACCATGCCCTGACGGCGCGCGGGCTGTCGAACGCACCCTCGAAATTCCCCCCGGCCTTCGACATCGACCTGCATGTGGATGACTCCGAAGGCGTGCGCAGTGAAGGCCATGACCACGGTTTTCGCGTGGTAGTGGTGGACCCTCAGGACGAAAACTGGGCGCAGCGGGTGTTGGAGGCCGTAGCGCAGGTCCAGGCGCAGTTGGCCTGGCAGCAGCCGCTCCGGTACAAAAAGACAACACGGCAGCGCGCGGAGGTTTTTTCTTCCTGAGGCGCTGTGAAAACCCAGAAAAGCCACTCGAACGAGTGGTTTTTTTGTCTTGCCGCAGCGCCCCGAGCGGCCTCAGTCGGAGCGCGCAGCCTCCATGCCGCGCCGGATCCGCATCAGGTCCTGATACGCCTCGGTGCGCTTTGCATCGGCTATCTGTTTCGCTTCGGTAAAGCGCAGCCAGTCACCGGCATCGGCCAGGCTGCTGCCTATGATGGCGTAGGCCTGTGTTTCCAGGCGGTCGGCCTCGTAGAACAGCTCGGTGTTCCTGGCCAGCTCTGCTTCCCAGCCGGTGTGTTTCGACGCTTCACGCCTATTCGCTGCCATGGCCTTCACCCCAAGGTCGTCATGTGCGAGCGAAGAGAGCAGGGGCCTGGTCGAGGCCGCCGGGTTCGTTGCTCGCGTAGGAGCGACACGAGCCGTTCTCGTGTCTGATAAGTCCTTCAATGTTGATGGATAAACGTGGGGGTTCGTTCAAATTAGTTCGGGGGGCGGGCGCACCCTCGGCTCGATCTATGTGATACCGGCAGCAGGCCTGGTGCTGATACTGGGCGTCTACCGGTTTATCTCCGAAGGCGGCGCGCTGATCAATGTGATCGGCAACGGCGTGGCCACCCTGTTCATTGCCCGCTGGGATGGGGCGCTGGACCGTTAGCCACTCAAGCGGGAGTTGGGGTAGGTCGCAGAAAGCCTTGGTCAATCGGCCAGTTTGGCTGTGCCCAGCACGCGATTCAACTCGCCAGCGACAGCGATGAGTTGTTGTTCCAGTGCTTCAACCTCAGAAAGGCTAATGCCACTGTTGATAACTTGCAGGGTTTTAGCCCGCTTCTTTGGGGCGGGCGCCAGATTGTGTGCGTGTTGCGAAATCAACGCCTGACGCAACAGATTGTTGATCACGGTTTGATAGCCCGTACCGGCGCTTTCTGCGCGTTCACGGGCAGCATCGATAACCGCATCGTCAAGCATGATGGTGATGCGGGTCTTGCCCTTGTTGCTGGCGACAGCACCGCGTTTGCTGTGGGTGAAATCGTATTCGTCTTTCAAGGTCCAAGCCTCCAGGTACCGACACGGTTCATTTCTTGAGGCGAGTTTGGCGCTGATAATGGCTGATCCGCCATATAGATTGATTCTGTTTTAATTGTCAGAAGAGGCGAACTTGAATGTGCGAATAGTCTGGACAGGTCAACGTGCACGGGGTCAGTTCAAGACTGCGTTTGTTCACATTGCCCCTTTATTCCCCGGCATGCTCATTTCACTGACCACGCCGGGGAAAAGATCAGGACAGCGACTTTTAACGCATATGCAAAATAATCGGACTGCTGCTCGCCGGGTCGGTATGCCCGCGCAGCTTGCCGACGGCCTTGGCGTCGACCGCCTCCCCGTGGTTGCCCCAGGCGCTGCGCACGTAGGTCAGTACCTGGGCGATTTCCGCATCGGACAGTTGCTCACGAAACGCCGGCATGCGGTAGGCGTCCGGTACGCCGGCGGCGACTACCCGCTGTGAGCCGTTGAGGGTGATGTTGATCGCCGAGGCACTTTCCTTGGCCAATGCCGAGGTGGCGCCGGCCAGGGGCGGCATCCATTCGGGCTGGCCCTTGCCGTCCGGGCCATGGCAGGAGGCGCAGCGGGTCGCGTAGGTGTGGGCGCCGGGGACGTCCTGGCGTGTATCGGCGGCTACGTACTGCCAGGGCGTGCCGTCACGCTGTGGGTCGCCGGGCAGTGACTTGAGGTAACGGGCGATGGCGGCCAGGTCGTCGTCGGCCATGAACTGCGTGGAGTTGTTGAAGGCTTCGGTCATCGAGCCATAGACCACCGCATGGGCGTTGCGCCCGGTCTTGAGGAACTGCACGATCTGCGCCTCGCTCCAGCGCCCCAGGCCGGTGTTCGGGTCCTGGCGCAGGCTCGGTGCGTACCAGCCGTCGAGCAGGGCGCCGGCGAGGAACGGCTTGCCGGATTCGTCCAGGGCTTTTTCGTTAAAGGCCAGGCCGCGCGGCGTGTGGCAACTGCCGCAGTGGCCAGGGCCTTGGACGATGTAGGCGCCACGGTTCCATAGCGCGTCCTGATTGGGTTTGGCCGCGTAAGTGGCGGTCGGCGCGAAGAGGCCGTTCCACAAGGCGATGGGCCAGCGCAGATTGAGCGGCCAGGGAATATCGCTGGGGATGTTGGGCTCGTTGGCCGGTTGTACGCCTTGCATGAAGAACGCATACATCGCGCGGATATCGTCGTCGCTGAGCTTGGCGTAAGACGGGTAGGGCATCGCGGGGTAGAGCCGGCGGCCGCCCGGTGCTACGCCGTGGCGCACTGCACGGTCGAAGTCGGCGAGGCTGTAGGTGCCGATGCCGTGGGTGCGGTCCGGGGTGATGTTGGTGGCGTGAATGGCGCCCAGCGGCGTGGCCATTTCCAGGCCCCCGGCGAAGGGCGCCTTGCCCGGCAGGCTGTGGCAGGCGACGCAGTCACTGAGGCGGGCGACATATTCGCCGCGACTGACCTGTGCGGGGTCGACGCTGGCGGCTTGTTCCTGCGCGAACGGGGTGACGGGCTGGCGGGTGACATACCAGGCCAGCAGGCCGGCGGCGACCAGGCAGGGCAGCACCAGCCAGCCTGCGGTTCTTGCGAATCGACGGTTGTTCATGGGCGGTCTCGCTCGGTTAGCTGAAGGTGTGTCGGCTTAATGGCAGGCTGCGAACACGCTGGCCGGTCAACTGCGCTACCGCATTGACCACGGCCGGCGCCACAGCGGGGAGCGGAGGCTCACCGATGCCGCCCATCTTCTCGCCACTCTCGACGATCTTTACGTGCACCTGCGCCATCCGTGAGGGCGGCAAGATTGGGTAAAGGTCGTAATTGCGCGCTCGTGGTTTACCGTCCACGTACACCGCTTCTTCCAGCAAGGTTTGCGAGAGCCCCAGGGCCACCGCGCCATTGACCTGAGCTTGCACAATCGCCGGGTTGACGATGCTGCCGGGGTCGATGGCTTCCCAGATGTGGTGGACCTTGACCTGGCCGTTTTCAATCGACACTTCGGCGATCACTGCCGCGTGGGAGCCGAACGGCGAGGCCATGGCCACGCCACGGGCGCGCCGGGTACCGTCTTCGGCAGTGTAGGGGCCCCGTTTCCAGCCACCGGACAACTCGCCCACGGCCTTGAGCAGGGTGGTCAGCCGTGGGTTGTCGCGCAGCAGGTGCAGGCGCAGCTCATAGGGATCGCGGCCGCCTTTGTCCGCCAGCTCATCAAGGAACGCTTCGTAGAAGAAGTCATTCAGCGAATTGCCCACCGAACGCCAGTAGCCGAGCATGGCCGGGCCCTTGACGTAGATCTGCGCGATGCGTTTGTTGGGGATGGCGTAGCTCTTGCCCGACAGGCCTTCAAGGGCGGTGGGGTCGAGTTTTTCGCCCTGCTTGCCGGCGATGGCCTCGGTGGGGCCTTCGGTGGCGCTCACCGCTTCGATCGCCACCGGCAGGCCGTCGGCGTCCAGCGCGGCGCGGAACTTGACCACCGCCACCGGGCGCAACACGTCGCGCAGGAACTCTTCCTCACGGCTCCAGATCAGCTTGACCGGACGGCCCACCGCCTTGGCCAATGCAATCGCCTGGGGGTAGGGGCTGGCCGAGTCATACAGGAAGTGCCGGCCGAAAAAACCGCCCAGCAGCGGCGAGTGCAGGGTCACTTGCGCAGGGTCGAGCCCGGCGCGCTTGGCGATGTCGGCGCGGAACATATCGGGCGCCTGGTTGGGCAGCCAGATCTCCAGCGAACCGTCGGGGTTGAAGCGCGCCAGGGCTGACGGCGGCTCCAGTTGGGCATGGTTGAGGTACTGGTTGTGGTAGGTAGCCTCGACCTGGGTCTTGGCGTTTTTCAACGCGCCGGCCACATCGCCTTCGTTCTCGTCGTCACGGGCCGGACCTTGCTGGGCCGCGAGGAAATCGCGAAAGCCGTCGCTGGAAAAATCCGCGGGCATGCCGCGCACTTTTGAGTCGGCCGTCGGTTCCTGCCAGTCGACCTGGATCGCCTCCACCGCCCGCTTGGCGTGCCACCAGCGTTCGGCCACCACGGCTACCGCACCGGGCAGCACATGCACCGAGTGCACGCCTTTCATGGTTTCGACCTGGGATTGGTTACGCAGGCTGCCCACGGTCATGCCCAGGCGCGGCGCGTGCTGCACGGCGGCGTGGAGCATGCCGTCGACCTTGATGTCGATGCTGTACTGCGCCTTGCCGGTGGATTTGTCATAGGCATCCAGGCGCTTGACCGGCTTGCCGATCCAGCGGAACTGGCTCGGGTCACGCAGGGTGATGCTGGCCGGGTCGGGCACCGGCATGTCCAGGGCGCGGCCGGCCAACTCGCCGTAGCCCAGGGAGCGCCCGGAGGCGGCGTGCACCACGCGGCCAGGCTGGGTGGTCAGTTGGGCCACCGGCACACCAAGCTGCTCGGCGCCGGCCTGCAACAGCATGGCGCGGGCGAGGGCGCCCAGGCGGCGCATGACCGGGTAGCTCATGCGCACCGACATGCTGCCGCCGGTGATGCGCATGCCGTTGTCCATCACCACATAGGCCTCACCGGGTGGCGCGGCTTCGACGATAAAGGTGGCAGGGTCGGCATCCAGCTCTTCGCCGACGATCTGCGCCATGGCGGTGTGGGTGCCTTGGCCACCTTCCATAAAGGGGCTGAGCAGGCGCACCGTACCGTCCGGGCGAATCTCCAGGAACGCCGGCACCTGGGTGCCGCGTTCTGCGGCGGCAGCGGCCTGCACTCGGGCCGAGCCCAGCGGCAGGCCAAAACCGATGACCAGCGCACCCACGGCCGTGCTGGCCAGGAAGCGGCGACGCGACAGGTTGATCGGCTCGCCCAATGTGATGCCAGGGATGACGGATGGCGTGTTCATCAGGCGCTCTCCTTCCCGGCGGCCAGGTCATGCATGGCGGCATGGATGGCGTTGTAGGTGCCGCAGCGGCACAGGTTGACCATGGCCGCGTCGATCTGCGCATTGGTGGGGGCGGGGGTGTGCTTGAGCAGCGCGGTGGCTGCCACCACCTGCCCGGACTGGCAGTAACCGCATTGCGCCACCTGATGCTCGACCCAGGCACTGACCACCCGCTTGCCGACTGCATCGGCTTCGATAGCCTCGATGGTGGTGATCTCACGCCCGACCACCCCGGCCACCGGCGTGACGCACGAACGCACGACATTGCCGTCCACCAGCACCGAGCAGGCGCCGCATTGGGCCAGGCCGCAGCCGTACTTGGTGCCGGTCAGCCCCAGGTCATCGCGGATCACCCACAGCAGCGGCGTGTCGGCGTCGGCGTCGACCTGATAGGTTTTTTGGTTGATGCGTAATTCCATGGCTGGCTCACCTGCTGATCATCGGTCGGGATGGCGTGTTTCTTATAAGAAAGGCGATGGGCGCCCATTGTCGAACTCTAGATCAGGGCACAAGGGCCATCTACGAAAAAACCGAACATTCGGAGGATCAGGCAAGTATTCGAGAGGATTGAGTCAGTCAAGCAAGGTGCTCGATCAACACAGGGGCCGGCAGTCGATTGGTTTGTGAGGGTTTATTGATCTGGGTCAGTACAACCCCCTATTGGCTCCAGATGGCCGTCCGAGAGCGGTAGCGCTGTTTTCATGGGTGATATTATGGCGCCACTATCTTGGCGTGACAGGCGCCAGTCTGATCCATGGACATGAGGCTTTAGGGAAATGCTTAAGAACGCTCCGCTGCGTCTGAAACTGTTGTTGATTCTGCTACTGCCCATGCTCGGGTTCCTGACCCTGGCCGGCGTGTTTGTGGTGGACAACTACAAAACGCTGCGTGACATGAACACCACGGTGATGGCCAGCGCCACCGCCCAGAAGTTGAGCCAGTTGATTACCACTTTGCAGCGTGAGCGTGGTGCCAGTGGCGTGTTCCTCGGCAGTGGCGGCAAGTCCATGGGCGAACGAATGGTGCAGATGCGCAGGGACTCCAGCGCGGCCGTCGAGGTGGTGCGCGGTTTGTCCACCTCCGGCGGTGCGAACCTGGACAACGTCCTGCGGGCCCTGGACCAGTTGCCGGCGATGCGCGGGCAGGTCGATAAACTGAGCATCAACAGCACCGAATCCGGCGCACGGTATACCGAGATCATTCAAGTGCTGACCGGTTACACCCATTCCCTGGAAGCGAGCGTCAACAACGCGACCATCGTCTACGCCCTGGGGGCCCTGAATCAATTTATCGAAATGAAAGAGCGGGCCGGGCGCGAGCGCGTGGTGCTGGGCCTGGTCTTCAGCCAGGGGCATTTCGATGAGGCCCTGTTGTCGCGCTTCAGCCGCAACCTGGGCGAGTTCGGCGCCTATTACGATGCGTTCCGACGCAAAGCGCCCGCGGCCTCGCTGGCGCAGTTCGATACGCAAATGCAGCAACCGGCCGCCGTCGAAGTCGCCAAGTTGCAGCGCCTGGCGTTTGAGGTGCCGATGGGGCAGGCGCTGGGGATCAAACCCGAAGCCTGGTTTGAGACCTCTACCCAACGCATTGACCTGATGAGCCAAGTGGAGGAAGCCTTGGGCCAAAGTGTCAGCAGCCTGGCGATGCACGAGCGGGATGACGCCCGCCGCGCCCTATGGTTGACCGTTGACGCAGTGATCGTGTCCCTGTTGGCGGTGGCGGTGTTGTCCTGGCTGATCATCCGCATGATCGATTCGGCGGTGCGCGACCTCAACCGCGTGCTCAATGACCTGGCACAGCGCGATCTCACCGCGCGGGCGACTTATGACAGCAAGGACGAATTCGGTCAGATCTCGCGCAACCTCAACCGCATGGCGCAAGAGATCAGTGGCGTGGTGCAGGAAATCGGCAACGCCACCGCACAGGTTGCAACGGCGGCGGAGGAGTCTTCAACCGTGACGATGCAGACCAGCCAAAGCGTCGAGCAGCAGCGCCAAAGCACTGAACTGGTGGCCACGGCGATCAACGAAATGAGCGCCACCGTGCGCGAGGTGGCGCACAGCACCAACGATGCGGCGCAACTGTCGCAACGGGTCAATACCAGCACCACCCAAGGACGTACCGAGATCGAAGGCACCATCACCCTGATCCGCCAGCTCTCCGGGCAGGCCGAGGACACCGCGCTGATCATTGGCGAACTCAAGCAGGAAAGCGATGGGATTTCCTCCGTGCTCGACGTCATTCGCGGCATTGCCGAGCAAACCAACCTGCTGGCCCTGAACGCGGCCATCGAAGCGGCGCGGGCAGGGGATCATGGGCGCGGATTTGCCGTGGTGGCGTCCGAGGTGCGGGTACTTGCGCAGAAGACCCAGGAGTCCACGGGGAATATTCAGCAGATGATCAGCAACCTGCAAAGTGGTTCCGATCGGGCGAGTTCGTCCATGCAGGAGACCTTGGGCAAGGCCCAGGACGGCGCGCGCAAGGTCGAGCGTGCGGGTGAATTGTTGTTGGAGATCGCCGAAGGCGTGGCCAGTATCAGTGATCGCAATCTGCAGATTGCTTCGGCGGCTGAAGAGCAGAGTGCGGTTTCAGAAGACATCAACCGTAACGTCAACGAGATCAACGACCTGGTCATCCAGGTCAGTGCCGGCGCCGAGCAAACCGCAATCACCAGCCAGGAATTGGCGCGTTTGGCCGAGCACCAGCAGCGGCTGGTCAATCGGTTCAAGGTGGCGTGAGGCGGTGGTGAGGGGGGCTTTGATCGTTCCCACGCAGGTGGGAACGATCAAATGCTCAATCCGTCACACAACCCTGGGGTTTTTTCCCGGCGAAACTGTCCAGCAGGCTCGCCACCACCATGTCCCCCATGCGCGTGCGGGTTTGCAGCGTCGCGCTGGCGCGGTGGGGTTGCAGCACCACTTGCTCATTGGCGAAGAGCGCCTCGGGAACATTCGGCTCGTCGACAAACACGTCCAGGGCCGCCCCCGCGATCTCACCGGCGGCCAGCGCGGCCACCAAGTCCGCCTCGTTGACCAGCTTGCCGCGTGCCACGTTGATCAAGTAGCCGTCCTTGCCCAATGCCTGCAACACCTGGGCGTTGATAATGGCTTCAGCCTGGTCGGCGGCAGCGGCCAGGATCAGCGCGTCGCTTTGGCTGGCCAACTGTTTCAGGTCGGCGATGAAGGTATGGCTCACATCGCTCATCGGCTGCAGGTCGGTGTAGCAGATCGGGCAACCGAAGGCCGCCGCTCGAGTGGCGACTGCCCGCCCGACCCGACCCATGCCGACGATGCCGATGCGCATGCCGGACACCTGGCGCGCCAACGGCAAGGGCGCCAGCGGTGTCGGACTCTGCGGCCACTGGCCCGAGCGCACATAGCGATCACTGGTGCACAGCCCACGGCACACGGCGATCAGCAAGCCGATGGCCAGGTCGGCGACGTCCTCGGTCAGCGCGCCGATCGTTGCGGTCACGCGGATCCCGCGATCCCGGGCATACGCCAGGTCCACCGCATCGGTGCCCACGCCGTTGACCGCCACCACTTCCAATCTCGGCAGTTGCGCCATCAGCGCCTGGCTGATGCCGGTATGCCCGCCGGTGATCACCCCGCGAATGTTCGCACCGTGTTCCTGTAAATAAGCCGGCTTGTCGGCCTGCTGGAAGTAACGTCTGACGGTAAACAGCTCATCGAGCCGCGCGTTGATTTCAGGGATCAGGATCGGGCTGAGCTGCAAGACTTCTGGTTTCATTGGGAACCTCGTGTCACGGAATAAAAAGGCCGGTTTAACCGCGACCGGCAAACGGCATGGCGCTGGCCATGACGGTCATGTTCAGGACGTTCGCTTCCAGGGGCAGCGCGGCGATGTAGCGCACGGCATCGGCCACGTGCTTGACGTCGACCATCGGCTCCACGGCGATGGTGCCGTTGGCCTGGCGTACGCCTTTGGTCATGCGCACCGACATGTCGGTCAAGGCGTTGCCGATGTCGATCTGGCTGCAGGCAATGTTGAATTCGCGCCCGTCCAGGGCCAGGGATTTGGTCAGCCCCAACACCGCATGTTTGCTGGCGGTATAGGCGCTGCTGAAAGGCCGTGGGGTATGCGCGGAAATCGAGCCGTTATTGATGATGCGTCCACCCTGTGGCTGTTGACGGCGCATCTGCCCGAAGGCACCACGGGCGCAGAGGAAAACCCCGTTGAGGTTGGTATCGATCACGTTGCGCCACTGCTCGAACGTCAGTTCATCCAACGGCACGGCAGGGGCGTTGACCCCAGCGTTGTTGAACACCACATCGAGACGTCCGTACACCTCGGCAATCGTTGCAAACAGCGCGTTGACACTGGCCGGGTCGCGCACATCAGTGGGGACGGCCAAGGCTTCGTGGCCCTCGCTGGCCGCCAACTCGGCCAAGGCCTGCAACGGCTCCGGCCGGCGCCCGGCCAGTACCAGGGTGAAACCGTCCGCCATCAAGCCCAGGGCCACGGCGCGGCCGATTCCGCTGCCGGCGCCGGTAACCAGGGCCACCTTCAAAAGATTCGACATGGTGTTATCTCCTTTTTCCATTTACGGGTAGGTGTGCCGGGTTCAAGCGCGCTGGCCGACGCGCATTTCGAGTTGGCCGATGCCGTCGATCCCGGCGTTGATGAGATCGCCCGGTTGCAGCACATCCACGCCCGCCGGGCTGCCGGTCATGATCAGGTCACCGGCCCGCAGCGATACCGACTGGGAGATCCGGCTGATGATCTCGCTGACCGACCAGATCTGGCTGTCGAGGCTGTCACGCTGGCGCTCCTGGCCATTGACGTTGAGCCACAACTCGCCGCTCGGGCGCCCGGCGTGAGTCACCGGCACAATGGCGGTCATGGGCGCGGCGCCGTCGAACACCTTGGCGCCTTCCCAGGGCAAGCCCTGGCTTTTGGCTGCGCGCTGCACATCGCGGCGGGTCAGGTCCAGGCCGGCGGCATAGCCCCACACATAAGCCAGCGCCTGGCTCTCAGGAATATGAGCGCCACCCTCACCGATGGCCACGACCAATTCGATTTCGTGGGCAAACTCTTCGGTCAACGGCGGGAACGTCACCTCGCCCGTCGCGTCGACCACGCTGCTCGCCGGTTTCATGAAGAACACCGGCGGCTGGCGGGACTGGCCTTGGGTATCCGGCCACGGGTAGTTGCGGCCGACGCAAAATACCCGGCCGACGGGAAAGCGCTGCTGGCTAACGGCCACCGGCAAGGTCACGGGCAGATCGGGGGTAAACACATACTCGGTCATGGTCATTTTTATCAGTGTCCTGTTGGAAGCAGCAGCCTACGGCGGCATTCATGGGTGAAGTTGGACGATTGCGGCCTGGTGTTGGAGAAAAACATGTTGTTGACTCAGCGCGCCTTGAGTTCGATGCGGTACAAGCGGCCGAGCAGCAACGAGTAAGACAAGGTGCCAATCAGCGCGACACCGCCGATAAACCAAAACGCGTAGGCAAACGAGCCTGTCGCGTGAACGATGCCGCCAATCACGATCGGGGTGACGATCCCGCCGATATTGGCGGCCAGGCTGGTGATCCCGCCGGTCAGGCCGATCAGCTCCTTCGGTGCCACTTCCGATACGGCGGCCCACGACGACGACGCGATGCCTTGGGCAAAGAAGGCAATGGTCAGTATCGCGATGCAGATCACGTTCGAGTCGGTGAAATTGACCAGCACAATCGACATGCCCAGCATCGAGCCGACCACCAGGGGCAACTTGCGCGCGAAGGACATTGAGTAGCCACGGCGTATCAGCAAGTCGGAGACGATGCCGGCCAATAGAATGCCGACGGTAGCGCCCACGAACGGCAGCACCGCGAAGATCCCGGCCTTGATCATGGTCAGCTTGCGCTCTTCGATCAGGTATGTCGGGAACCAGGTCAGGAAGAAGTACAGCGCCGAGGTGCTGGCGAACTTGCCGATGCAAATGGCCCATATCTGCCGGTAGCCGAACAGCTCGGTGATCTGTCGCCAATTGAAGCGTGTGCGCTCCTGGCTGCTCTTGACCAGCCCACCGCCGCCTTCGATGTACTTCAATTCTTCCTGGCTGACGCGCTTGCAGTTCAACGGGTCGCGGTACAGGTACAGCCAGGCCACGCCGAACACGATGCCGAGCAACCCTGTGCTGTAGAACACATGGCGCCAGTCATAAGTGGTGGCCAGCCATAGCAGCACGCCGGTAAACAGAGCCGTGCCCAGGTACTGGCCGCACACATAGATGCTGCTGGCCATGCCGCGTTCGCGGGCCGGGAACCACACCGTCACTGCCCGGCTGTTGGCCGGAAACGCCGGTGCTTCCATGGCGCCGACGGCCAGGCGCAAGCCGAATAACGATGCAAACCCTGTGGCGAAACCCTGGCACACGGTCACGGTTGACCAACTGATCAGCGACACGCCGTAGGTGAGCCGGGAGCCGAAGCGGTCGGCCACAAAGCCTGCTGGTACCAGGGCGAGGGCATAAGTCCAGGCAAACGCGGAGAAAACCAGGCCCATTTCGATCTTGTCCAGGCCCAGGTCCTTGGCCATGAACGGTGCCGCAATCGAGATGTTCACGCGGTCGATGTAATTGATGATGGTTGCAATCAGCAGCAACGACAGCATGAACCAGCGACGCCGGGTCGGCAGCCGCTGGGGCAGGACGGCGTCCCGTACGCCGGCACTCACCGACGGCGCGGTGGACGGGGAGAGGTGCGAGTTCGACATGGGTAGACCTTTTTATTGTCAGGTGAATCGTGAAGTTCGCGCGCAGCCGAAGCCGATGCCCCCAGTACCGGGGCAGAGCAATCGCTGCATTAATGGGAGGCGCGAACAGCCGCTGTCAGGCGCTCAGAGATGCCTTCGCACGGGTCGGGCCGGGGGAGGGGGGATAGGGCAAAAAAGCAGGTTCATGGGGTGCGCACCTTTTGATTGTTTTTGGAAGGTTCGGGCTGCATGGGTGATTACAGTGGTCGTACAACATTCCAAAATCAACGCGTGCGTTAGATCGTTTTTTCTTTATGAAAAGGCCTTGAATGCAGGAGTCCAAGAAAAAACGGATTAATTTATTTGGCTAAAACCGCTGCGTTTTTTAAATAATCTATTGTTTTTTAATGATTAATTATTTTGTGGTGCGCCCGATTTTTTTGGACAGAGAAAATCGCCAACGCAGGTGAAAATAATCCGTCACACCTGGCTGTCATCCGATGACATATTGAAGCCGCGCCGGTCCGCCTGCACAATCACCCCGACCCTGTACCTGTCGAGGAGCCTCAGGCAATGTCATCACCCAGTCGAGTCCCCACTTACGTCATGCAGCAACGCAGCGAGTTGACCGACTTTTACATCCGCGACAAAAAAGGCCGTCGCGCGGAAACCAGCCCCCACCGCCATGAGTATTTCCAGATCCAGGTCAACCTGGGTGGCGACACCGTGCAGCACATCGGCAATGCCGAACGGCCGTTTCCGCGCAATGCGCTGGCGTTCATCCTGCCGCATCGGGTGCATGTGATTCCCCATCCGGCAGACAGCAACTTCATTGTGATCAATTTCTCCCAGACCTTCCTGCTGCCGCATTTGCAGTGCGACCCGATGGATCTGGAAGAGGTTTCGATCCTGCTGGCGCCCGAGTTGTCACCGTTCCGCTTCCAGGAGCATCTGGATTTCATCCTCGGCGATGAGGACTTCGGCATCGTCCGTGGCTTGATCGAACAGATGCGCGCCCTGGATGAAAACCGCCAGTTTGGCACTCGCGAGATGCTCAAGGGATTGTTGCTGCAATTGTTAGGGCGCGTGTGCGCGTTGTATGCCGAACCGCTCAAGCGCTTGGCCGAAGAGAATGCCGCCGAAGTCAGTCGGCGCGATGCACTGAGCAGAATGTCTGAGTACCTGCGCAAGAATATTGCAGACCCCGATCTGAACCTGATCAAGGTGGCGGCGGCGACTTACCTGTCACCGACCTACCTGACGCATTGGTTGCGCAAGGAAATCGGCAAGACCTTTACGGAGTTGGTGCTTGAACGCCGGATGCACGCGGCGCGCAATTATTTGCTCAATGGCACACGACCGGTGGGTGAGGTGGCCAGGTTGTGCGGTTTCGCCGACGAGGCGTATTTCTCCCGACGTTTTCGCCAGATACACGGCCAGCCACCCGGGCAATTCAGGCGCCAGCAGCTCAACCCTGACACGCCGCAATCACCCACCGGCACCTGAGTCGGCACGCGCCGTCAGTTCGCCCACCCGTCACGCACCGCACTGCGAATCCCCTCCAGCAACATCGCGAACGCCGGGTTGTCATTGTTCTCGCGCCAGATCAGGTGCAGTTCACTTTGCGCGCCTTCGCCCAGGTCGATATCGCGAAACACCACGTTCTTGAACACCACGCTGCTGGCGCAACGCGGTACCAGCGCCAAGCCCATACCGGCGTTGACCAGGGCCAGGATGGTCAGGGACGAGCCCAGCCACTGTACGTATTCCGGTGCGACACGGGCCGAGCGCAGCAGCCCGGTGAGCAGTTCGTTGAACGGCGGGTAGGCCGCATGGGCGTACATCAGGAACGGCTGGGCGTCGAGGTCGTGGACGCTGACGCTGTCGGCACTGGCCAGTCGATGGCTGCTCGGCACCGCCAGCACGAAGGGCTCGCGCACCAGGCATTCGGTGGCATAACCGGGTTCCAGCAGGGGCGCGCGGACGATGCCCAGGTCGATGCGCCGCGCGCGCAGGGCTTCGTATTGCTGGTAGGTGTTCATCTCCGAGAGGTCGATCCTGACCTGGGGCTGCTTGAGCCGTGCCTCGGCGATGACCCTGGGCAAAAACTCATACACCGCGCTGCCGACGAAGCTGATATTCACCGTGCCGATATCGCCCTCGGCAAAACGCCGTGCGGTCACGGCTGCCTGCTGGGCGCGCTCCAACAGGTTCTGCGCCTCGATGAAAAACGCCCGGCCGGCGGCGGTGAGGGCAACGCTGCGGGTGGTGCGGGTAAACAGCTCTACGCCGAGGTGATGCTCCAGTAATTGGATCTGCCGGCTGAGGGGCGGCTGGGTCATGTTCAGCCGTTCGGCGGCGCGGCGAAAATTCAGCTCGGTGGCCACGGTGGTGAAGCAGCGCAGTTGCGTCAGTTCGAACATTGATCTAATCCAGGTATCAATCGAATGCCAAGTTAGATTAGACGGGAACAATCCCCGGCGTCCATCATCGGTGCGTCCCTAAAAAAACAATGATTGGGAGTTGCCCTTGGATACCGTCCAGAATCCGCCCGACCCGAGCGTGCTCGCCCGCGCAGCCGCCAAGGTCAAGCGCCATGTACTGCCGTTGTTCGTGGTGATGTTCATCGTCAATTACATCGACCGGGTCAATATCGGCTTTGTGCGCAGCCATATGGAGACCGACCTGGGCATTGGCGCCGCCGCCTATGGCTTGGGTGCCGGGTTGTTCTTCATCGGTTACGCGATCTTCGAAGTGCCGTCCAATCTGCTGCTGCAGCGCTACGGCGCACGGGCCTGGTTGACGCGCATCATGTTCACCTGGGGCGCGGCTGCGATGGCCATGGCCTTTGTCCAAGGCGAAACCAGCTTTTATATCCTGCGCTTCGTGCTCGGCGCGGCCGAAGCCGGTTTTTTCCCCGGCATCATCTACTACTTCACCCAATGGTTGCCGGCCGCCGAGCGCGGCAAGGCGATGGCGATTTTCCTCAGCGGTTCGGCCATCGCCTCGGTGATTTCCGGGCCGGTGTCGGGGGCGTTGCTCAACGTCAGCGGCTTGAGCCTGCATGGCTGGCAGTGGATGTTCCTGATCGAGGGTTTTGCCTCCATCCTGTTGTGCGGGTTTGTGTGGTTCTGGTTGCAGTCCCACCCCCATCAGGCCAAGTGGCTCAGCGACGAAGAAAAACACGCCCTGGTGACGGCCATCGCGCTTGAGCAAACGGCCCGCGAAGCCACCCAGAGCGTGCGGCCGTCGATGTTCAAGCTGCTGGCCGACAAGCAGATCGCGCTGTTCTGCTTTATCTACTTTTCCATCGCCCTGACCATCTACGGCGCCACGTTCTGGTTGCCGAGCATGATCAAGAAAATGGGCAACCTGGGCGACTTCCAGGTGGGGTTGTTCAACTCGATCCCGTGGTTGATTTCCATCGTCGCCATGTATGGGTTCGCCGCCCTGGCGAGCAAGTGGAAACACCAGCAGGCGTGGGTGGCGCTGATGCTGGTGATCGCCGCCGTCGGCATGTTCATGTCCACCACTGGCGGGCCGGTGTTTGCGTTTGTCGCCATCTGTTTTGCCGCGATTGGCTTCAAGGCCGCTTCCGCGCTGTTCTGGCCGATCCCCCAGGGTTACCTGGATGCGCGCATCGCCGCGGCGGTGATTGCCTTGATCAATTCGGTCGGCAACCTCGGCGGGTTTGTTGCTCCCACCACCTTCGGCCTGCTGGAGCAGACCACCGGTTCGATTGAAGGCGGGCTGTACGGCCTGGCCGCGACCTCGCTGGTGGCCGCGGTGGTGGTGTTTTTTGCGCGCACCGCACCACGGCCCGGTGTGCCGCCCACCTCCAAACCGACTCATCATCATGCCTTGCGTCCAGGCCCACAGGGAGCCGCCTCTTGAAAATCGTCCGCGTTACCGTCACACCCATCGCGTTTCGCGACCCGCCGCTGCTCAACGCCAGCGGTATCCACGAAGCCTTCGCGCTGCGCTCGATCATCGAAATCGAGAGCGACACCGGCTACATCGGCCTTGGCGAAAGCTACGGCGATGCCCCGGCGCTGGCGATCCAGCAACAGGTCAAGGATCAACTGATCGGCCTTGATCCGTTCAACCTCAACCAACTGCGCGCCATCGTGCAGGCCACCGTGGCGGCGCACAAACCCGCGAGCATTGCCGGCGCCGAACTGGCCCCCGGTTCCCATGCGAGCAAGGCAGTGAGCAATGCCTATTCGGCGTTTGAGGTGGCGTTTCTCGACCTGCAGGCGCACTCACTGAATGTGCCGCTGGTGGACCTGCTGGGCGGCGCGATCCGCGACCGGATCCCGTTCAGCGCCTACCTGTTCTTCAAGTACGCCGAGCACATCGACTCGCCCTATAAACCCGACAGTTGGGGCGAAGCCCTCAACGAAGTACAGATCGTCGCCCAGGCGCGGCGGATGATCGACACCTATGGCTTCAAAAGCATCAAGCTCAAGGCCGGTGCGCTGGACCCTGAGCATGAAGTGGCGTGCATCAAGGCCCTTAAAAAAGCCTTCCCCGGCGTGCCGCTGCGCATCGACCCGAATGGCAATTGGTCCCTGGAAACCTCGATCCGCATGGCCGAACTGCTCGGCGACGACCTGCAGTATTACGAAGACCCCACCCCCGGCCTGGAAGGCATGGCCGAGTTGCACACACGCACCGGCTTGCCCCTGGCGACCAACATGGTGGTCACCGATTTTGACGAGTTCCGCCGCAGCGTGGCCCTGAACAGCGTGCAGATCGTACTCGCCGACCATCACTACTGGGGCGGCCTGCGCGACACCCAGGTATTGGCGAAGATGTGCCAGACTTTTGGCCTGGGCGTGTCGATGCACTCCAACTCACACCTGGGCATCAGCCTGATGGCCATGGCCCACGTGGCCGCGTCGGTGCCCAACCTCGACTACGCCTGCGACACCCACTACCCCTGGCAAGAACCGGACGAAGAAGTGATCAAGGGCGGCAAACTGCCGATTGTCGACGGCTGCGTGAAGATCACCCGCGCACCGGGGCTGGGCCTGGAACTGGACCCTGATCAACTGGGCAAGCTGCATGACCAATACCTCAGCTGCGGCATTCGCCAGCGCGACGACGTGAAGCAGATGCAGCGCTATCAACCGGATTGGAAGACCGTCAAACCGCGTTTCTGAAGCTGGTCGCTTCGTTTTGCCCGGTGACTTGCGTCACCGGGCTTTTTTTAGCTGAAATCTTCTTCGAAGTGCTCCTGTTCACCCCGTGTGTCGCTCTGGCGCCGCACCACCTCCATCTGCCGCAACTCCACCCGGCGGATTTTGCCGGAAATGGTCTTGGGCAACTCGCTGACAAACTCGATCCGCCGCACCCGCTTGTAGGGCGCCAGATGCTCGCGGGCGAAGGCGAGGATGTGCGCGGCCAGTTCGGCGCTGCCCGGGGCGTCATGGGCCAGGATCAGGAACGCCTTGGGCACCGCCAGGCGCAACGGATCGGGGCTGGGCACCACGGCCACTTCCATCACCGCCGGGTGTTCGATCAGCGCGCTTTCCAGCTCGAAGGGGCTGATGCGGTAGTCGGAGGCCTTGAACACGTCGTCGGCGCGCCCGACAAAGGTGATGTAGCCGTCGGCGTCGATCTGCGCGGTGTCGCCGGTGCGGTAGTAACCGTCGCGCATCACCTCGGCGGTTTTCTCCGGGCTGTCTTCGTAGCCGAGCATCAGGCCCAGTGGGCGCACCTCAAGGGGCAGGGCAACTTCACCCTCGGTGCCCGGCACGCCGTCGGCGTCCAGCAGGGCCACCTGGTAGCCCGGCAACGGGCGGCCCATGGAGCCTGGCTTGAGCACCTGGCCCGGCGTATTGCCCACCAACGCGGTGGTTTCCGACTGGCCGAAGCCGTCGCGCAGCGGCAGGCCCCAGGCCTGTTGGATCTGCTCGATGATCTCCGGGTTCAGCGGTTCACCGGCGCCCACCAGTTCGCGCAGGTTCAGGCGCGATTTGTAGCTGGCCAGGTCTTCCTGGATCAGCATGCGCCACACCGTGGGCGGGGCGCACAGGCTGGTTACCCGGTACTTCTCCAGCGCGCCGAGCAACGCCTGGGCACTGAAGCGCGCGACGTTATGGATAAAGATGCAGGCGCCGGCATTCCACGGTGCGAACAGGCAGCTCCAGGCATGCTTGGCCCAGCCCGGCGAGGAGATGTTCAGGTGCAGGTCGCCGGGTTGCAGGCCGATCCAGTACAGGGTCGACAGATGGCCGACCGGATAGCTCTGGTGGCTGTGCAGCACCATCTTCGGTTTTGAGGTGGTGCCGGAGGTGAAATACAGCAGCATCGGGTCCGTGGCCAAGGTACGGCCCTCGGCCTCGAACCGCTCGGGGTATTCAAAGGCGGCGCTGTGCGCGACCCAGCCAGTCGGCGCCGCTCCCACGCATACGCGGCTGCAACCTTCGCCCAGGCCCTCGAACTTGCCGACATGCGCCGCGCCGACCACCAAGTGGCGGACCTGGCCACGCTCGATGCGGTCGTGCAGGTCAACCGGGTTGAGCAGGGCGGTGGCGGGGATCACCACCGCGCCGAGCTTGAAGGCCGCCAGCATGGTTTCCCACAGCGCCACATCGTTGCCGAGCATCAGCAGCACGCGCTCGCCACGCCGAACACCGAGGGCGCGCAGGTGGTTAGCGACCTGGTTGGAGCGCGCGGCCAGTTGCTGGAAGCTGTAGCGCTGCTCGCTGCCGTCCTCTTCGACGATCCACAGCGCGTCGGCGGCATTGCCCTCGGCCATGGCATCGAAGTAGTCCAGGGCCCAATTGAATTCGCTCAGCTGTGGCCAACGAAAATCCCGGGCGGCGGTGGCGTAGTCGGTACGGTGCGCGAGCAGAAAATCCCGGGCAGCCAGGAAGGACTGGGTCATGGTCGGTGTCCTTAATTATTGTTGTGGGGACTGGCCCTTCGGGTGCACCGAGAGGCTGGACCGAGTATAGGCACGCATAAATAAGAGCAAAACGCTCAAAAACACCGGAGCGTTGTGCAAAAAAGTCATGGGTGATAAGGGCTGGCGAGTGGTGATTGACGGGTTATACGTAAAAGTCCAGTATGGAATTATAAGTACAAAAGAACCCGCTCCAGCTTTTTCTTCACGCTTGCCAAAACCAATAACAACTCGCGAGACACGACCATGAAGAAACTCCCCCTCATCACCGCCCTGGCCTTGGGCCTGATCGCCTCCAGCCACCTGCTGGCCGCCGAGAAAACCCTGCGTATCGGCATCGAAGCGGCTTACCCACCGTTTGCGTCCAAGACCGAAGAGGGCAAGATCGTCGGCTTCGACTACGACATCGGCAATGCGCTGTGTGCGCAGATGAAGGTCAAGTGTGTGTGGGTCGAAGGTGAATTCGACGGCCTGATTCCTTCCCTCAAAGTGAAGAAAATCGACATGGCCTTGTCGTCCATGACCATCAATGACGATCGCAAGAAGTCGGTGGATTTCTCCCACAAGTACTACTTCACCTCCTCGCGCCTGGTGATGAGGGACGGTGCCGTGGTGGATGACCAGTACGCCAGCCTCAAGGGCAAGACCGTGGGTGTGCAGCGCGCCACCACCACCGACCGTTACGCCACCGAGGTGTTCGAACCCAAGGGCATCAACGTCAAGCGCTACAGCAATAACGAAGAGATCTACATGGACCTGGCGGCAGGCCGGCTGGATGCAATCTTTGCCGACACCATTCCCTTGAATGACTTTTTGCAGATGCCTCGGGGCAAGGGCTACGGGTTTGTCGGCCCGGAACTCAAGGACCCGAAATACGTGGGCGAGGGCGCCGGGATCGCGGTGCGCAAGGGCAATACCGCGCTGGTCAGCGAACTGAACAGCGCCATCGACGGCATTCGTGCCAGTGGGGAATACCAGAAGATTTCACAGCAGTACTTCAAGGCCGACATCTACGGCGATTGAGCGTCATACGCGGGAAAAATGTGGTGGGAGAGGGCAAGCCCTAATGCCAGTCAGTTAAGCGTACATCGCCTCCTGTAGGAGCGAGCTTGCTCGCGAAAAACGTCAACGATAACGCGTGCTTCCTGAATGAACGCGGCGCCTGCGAGTTTTTCGCGAGCAAGCTCGCTCCTACAAAAAGCCTTAACTGACTGGCATTGAGGCAAGCCCCCTCTCACATTTGATCAGCCCTTGAGCTCCTTCAAATGCTTGTAGACCGTGGCCCGGCCCATGCCCAGCACGTTGGCCACGTAGTTCGAGGCGCTTTTGCCCTTGAACGCGCCTTCGGCATGCAGCGCCAGTACCAGCTCACGCTTGTGGTCACGGGTGAGCAGGTTCAGGCTCAGCTGGCGCTCGCGCATCCAGGCATGCAGGAACGTGTTGATACGCTCCTGCCAGTCATCGCGAAACAGCGAGTCCGGTTGCGGGATCAGCTTGCTCGGCGACAGGAACAGGTCCAGCGCCGCCTTGGCGTTTTCGAACAGTGAGATATTCAGGTTGATGCACAGCACTGCCAGCCGGCGACCTGTGTGGTCATGCAGCACGGTGCTCAGGCTGCGGATTTTCTGGCCATCCCAATTGAGCTTTTCGTAGGGGCCGATATTCACGTCGCTGACGTCGGCGCTGAGCATGTCCTCCAGCGCCGAGTCGTCGCCAATGCCCCTTTTGGACAGGTTATTGGCGATGTAATCGACTTTTTGCGTGCGCAGGTCATGCAGCACCACTTCAGCGTGGGGGAAGAACAGCGTGGCGATTGCATCGGCAATCGCACGGAAATTCTGCATGACTTTTTCGTGTTCGGCGCTGTTCATCAATGGGGCTCCAGGCGGGCGAGGGAGAGCATACCAGCGTCGAGGCCGAACCGTGTCAGTGGTTCCGGCAACGCTTCACCGCGCACCAGCGCTGCACTGGCCTGGCCCATGGCGGGCGATGTCTGGATCCCATAACCGCCTTGCGCCGCCACCCAGAACAGGCCGGGTACCTGTGGGTCGAAGCCGCTGAGCAAATCACCATCGTGCACAAAACTGCGCAGGCCGGCCCAGGTGCGCGTCGGGCGGCGGATAGTCAGGGTGGTGGCTTCTTCTATCTGATAGATGCCCATGGCGATGTCCAGCTCTTCGGGCTGTACATCCTGGGGCTCCACCGGGTCGGCATTGGCCGGCGAGCCGAGGAACATGCCGGCGTCGGGTTTCATGTAGAAGGCTTCGTCGAGGGCTACCAGCATCGGCCAGGCGTGGCTGTCCACGCCTTCGGGGCCGGCGAAGATAAATGCCGAGCGCCGCTTGGGTTGCAGGCCGATGGACGCGGCGCCCGCCAGCCCGCCGATATGATCGGCCCAGGCGCCAGCGGCGTTGATAATGATCGGCGCGGTGTAGGTCCCGTCCTGGGTGTTTACGTGCCAGAGGCCCGCGCTGTCACGGCTCAAGCCCAGTACATGGCTGTCGGTACGCACTTCGCCCTGATTGCGTCGGATACCGCGCAAATAGCCCTGGTGCAGGGCGTCGGTGTCGATGTCGCTGGCGGTCGGGTCATACAGCGCGCCATGGACTTTTTCCCGGCGCAGGATCGGCAGGCGCGCGCAGGCTTCATCCGCCGTGAGCCGTTCGACCTGGGGCACCGTGGCCTTGGCGCTCAGGTACTGGGCCTGCAATTCGGCGGCGTCACCGTTGAAGTCCACAGTCATTTCGCCGCGTGGCGTCAGCAGCGGGTGCTCGCAGAAACCCGGCGGCGGGTTATCGAAAAACGCGCGGCTGGCCTGGGTCAACGCCCGCACCTGCGGGGTGCCATAGGCCGCCGTGTAGAGCGCCGCCGAGCGTCCGGTGGAGTGATAGGCCGGGTGGGATTCACGCTCCAGCACCAGCACCTTGCCATGGGGCGACAACCAGAAACCCGTGGACGCGCCGGCAATGCCGCCGCCGATGATGATGAAGTCGGCATGGCTCATAACAGTCTCCAGAGGGCATTGGCCAGGGCGATGTCTTCCAGGCCCAGGCCGATGGAACGGAAAAATACGTGGCGGTCATAGGCCGGGCGCTGTACCTGCTCACTGAGCAGTTCGGGCAGGTCGCCGACGATCGCGTTCTTGTCCCAGCCGTGCTGTTCAGCGGCAATCAACATTTCGCCGGCCGAGCCGGGGGTGGTCTGGCGATAGTCGCAGAACACCTGCATGGCGTTGAGGCTCTGGGGCGGCACTTCATGGGCACGCGGGGCGTTGGTGCTGATCGAGGTGATCAGCGCCGGCTTGCTCAAGCGCGACGGGTCGATCACCGGGCCGGCCGATGAGGTGCACAGCAGGATCACATCGGCGTCGGCCACCGCCGCATCGCAGCTGTTGGCGATGCTCAAACGTGGATCCAGGCGTTTGATGGCGTCGGTATTGGCAGTGGCCAGGCGTGGCGAAAACAGGCTGATGCCCTGCCAGTCCCGCAGATTCTTCACGTAATGCAAATGTGCCAGCGCGACCTTGCCGCTGCCGATGATCG
Organism: Pseudomonas sp. 1 R 17; assembly: GCF_900067035.1. Taxonomy (NCBI): domain Bacteria; kingdom Pseudomonadati; phylum Pseudomonadota; class Gammaproteobacteria; order Pseudomonadales; family Pseudomonadaceae; genus Pseudomonas; species Pseudomonas sp. 1 R 17. The sequence continues at coordinate 47,906 of NZ_FKLB01000056.1, read as the reverse complement.
CCAGGCGCCGTGCCACCTGCGGGGCCAGCGCCTCCACAGCCAGCGCAGTGGTCGCGGCGGTGCGCGCGGTGGTCAACTCGGCGGCATCGCACAGCAACAGGGGCTCGCCGGTTTGCATCGACATCAACAGCGTCCAGGCCGTCACCAGCGGCCCTTGCTCGCGCACGATATACGGCGAGGTCTTGACCCCGTACACCCCCTCTTCAGCCAGCACGCCCAGGTAATTGATGAAATCGCCGGCGTCGTGGGGGAACGCCACTAATTGCTGCGCCGGTTGCACCGCGTGCCCGGCGGCCAGGGCGCGAAACAGCGTGTGCAGGATCTGCGGTACATCGACTTGGGCGAGCAGTTCACGGGCCTGGGCCTGGTTGATTACATGGGGCGCGCTGGACATGGATATCTCCGATATCTGAACTTATTTGTCCATTATGGACTTTTAGTTCCGTTGGGCAAGCTAAAAACCTCAGCCCTCGAAGCGGAATCCCGTCGATAACTTTTCCTTCAAATACCCCACCAACGCACTCACCGACTTCGGCACATGGGGCGAATACGGCCGAATCAGGTAGATCTCATCGGCAAACGCGCCCTTGAGTGTCCAGCCCTTGAGCACCTGTACCAGCTTGCCGCTGGCCAGCGCAGCGTGGGCGCTGAAGTCCGGGAGCAGGGCGATGCCCAGGTGGTTGAGCGCCGAATCACGCAGGGCTTCGCTGTTGTTGGTGGCGAAGCTGCCGGCGATGGGCACGGTGAGGCGTTCGACCTTTTTGCTGCCGCGCTCGAAGGTCCATGCGGGCTGGTCGGTGCCGCGCGGGTAGAACAGGCAGTTGTGCGCCGACAGGTCGCCGGGTTCGCGGGGTTCGCCGTGGCGTTGCAGGTAATCGCGGCTGGCGACCAGCACCGAACCGGTGTCGCACAGCTTCCAGGCCACATGGGTTTCCGGCACCTGGAAACCGTGGCGCACAGCGAGGTCGTAGCCTTCGGCCGCCAGCGAACTCAGGGAATCCGAGACATCCAGCTGGATACGCACCTGCGGGTACTGCTGCAGGAACTCCGCCAAGTGCGGCACCAACTGTTGCCGGGCAAATGCCACGGGAGCGGTCAAGCGCACCAGGCCACGAATCTCCCCGGCGGAATCGCGCACCGACGAGAAGCTGCGCGCGATTTGCTCATAGGCACCGCGCACTTCACGGGTCAGCGACAACCCGGCATCGGTCAACCGCACACTGCGCGTGGTACGGGTCACCAGCCGTGTGCCGGTGGCTTTCTCGAGGTCGGAAATGCGCTGGCTGACCGCGGATTTACTCACCCCCAGGCGCGCAGCGGCGGCGGTGTAGGTGCCGTGTTCCTCCAGCACTGAGAGCCAGTGAATGTGGGTCCACAGCCCTTCGATCTCGGATTTTTCCATGGGCTTATTGTTCGCTTATAAGGACAATCAGTTCTTGATTCTGCTCTGGTTTGGAACAAACCGAAAGCCTATCGTGTGTCCCAACGCAACCCACCTGGATCGACTGCCATGACTACAACAATCGAGCACTACATCAACGACCAGCGCGTCAGCCGCGATGATCGCTATCAGGACGTCTACAACCCGGCCACCGGCGAAATCACCGGCCGCGTTGCCCTGGCCAGCAGCCAGACCGTGTCCGAAGCCGTCGCCGCTGCACAGGCCGCTTTTGCCGGTTGGGCCGACACCCCGCCTATCCGTCGCGCCCGCGTGCTGTTCGAATACCTGCACCTGCTGCGTGAGCGCAAGGACGACCTGGCGCGCATCATCGTCGCCGAACACGGCAAGGTCTTCACCGATGCCCAGGGCGAAGTCGACCGTGGCATCGACATTCTCGAATTCGCCTGCGGCATCCCCAACCTGCTCAAGGGCGAGCATTCCGACCAGGTCTCCCGTGGCATGGACAACTGGACGATGCGCCAACCCCTGGGCGTCGTGGCCGGTGTCACGCCGTTCAACTTCCCGGTGATGGTGCCGATGTGGATGTACCCGATCGCCATTGCGGCGGGCAACACCTTCATCCTCAAGCCAAGCCCGACCGACCCAAGTGCTTCGCTGTTCATGGCTGAACTGCTGCGTGAAGCCGGCCTGCCCAAAGGCGTATTCAACGTGGTGCAGGGCGACAAGGAATCGGTGGACGCGCTGATCGCGCACCCGGACGTCAAGGCCGTGAGCTTCGTCGGCTCCACGCCGATTGCGCAGTACATCTACGAAACCGGTGCGCGCAACGGCAAGCGTGTGCAAGGCCTGGGCGGTGCGAAGAACCACATGGTGGTGATGCCGGACGCGGATATCGAAAAAACCGTCGATGCCTTGATGGGCGCCGCCTACGGCAGTGCCGGCGAACGCTGCATGGCCATTTCCGTAGCGGTGCTGGTCGGCGATGTCGGTGACAAGGTCATCGCCGCCCTGACCGAACGCGCCAGGCATCTGCGCATCACCGACGGCCGCGAACTCAAGGCCGAGATGGGCCCGATTGTGTCCCGCGCCGCACTGGAGCGCATCAGCGGCTACATCGAACAAGGCGTGCAGGCCGGCGCGCAGTTGCTGCTCGACGGACGTGACTATGTACCCACCGAGGCTGGCCTGGAAAACGGCTTCTGGCTCGGCGCGACCCTGTTCGACCACGTGACCCAGGAGATGAGCATCTACCGCGAAGAAATTTTCGGCCCGGTACTGGCCTGCGTGCGCGTGAATGACTTCGCCGAGGCGGTGAAGCTGGTCAACGACCACGAATTCGGCAACGGCGTCAGCTGCTTTACCCGCGACGGCAACATTGCCCGCGAGTTTGCCCGGCGTATCGAAGTGGGCATGGTCGGCATCAACGTGCCGATCCCGGTGCCGATGGCCTGGCACGGGTTTGGTGGCTGGAAGAAGAGCCTGTTCGGCGACATGCATGCCTACGGCACTGAGGGTGTGCGCTTCTACACCAAGCAGAAATCGATCATGCAGCGCTGGTCGGAGAGCATCGAGCAGGGTGCGGAGTTTGCGATGCCGGTGTCCAAATAACGGCCAAAAGAACACAGCGGAACCCATGTGGGAGGGGACTTGCCAGTCAGTTAAGGAAAAACACTGTAACTGTGGTGAGCGGGCTTGCTGTGGTGAGCGGGCTTGTCCCGCGCTGGGCTGCGAAGCAGCCCCAATCAGGCTCCCTGTGTTCTGTCAGGTAAACCGCAGTGCCTGGTTTTGGGTCTGCTTCGCAGCCCAGCGCGGGGCAAGCCCGCTCACCACAGGTTAGGAGTAGTCCCCAGATCACGTGGGCGCGTGGAGGTGCAATCTCGAATGGGTTATCGGGTGAGCCTGCGCAAGCTTATTGTGGTGAGCGGGCTTGTCCCGCGCTGGGCTGCGAAGCAGCCCCAATCAGGCTCCCTGTGTTCTGTCAGGTAAACCGCAGCGCCTGGTTTTGGGTCTGCTTCGCAGCCCCGCGCGGGGCAAGCCCGCTCACCACAGCAAGCCCGCTCACCACTGGTTACTGTTTGCCCGTTCTATCTCTTAACTGATCAGCATTAGGGCAAGCCCCCTCCCACTTTTGGTTGTTTTTCACTTGAGGGTTGACGGCCAGGCGAATGACGAATACTGTACATAAACACAGTGTTTAAGCGCTGATCAACCAGGATGGCAACATCAGCCACGCCAAACACTGTGTGCAAGTTAATGGATTAACTTAATGCACAGGCTCGTTATACCGAGCCGTTTGATTGATAGAGAGGGAACTCATGTCCTATCCAGAAAGCAAACTCACCGGCTTGACCGGTTTCGCCCTCGCGGCAAAAGTCACTGGCGGCTGGTCCGGCCCTGTGGTCAGCATTACTACCCTGGATCAACTCAAGGCCAATATTGGCGACACCACCCCACGGGTATTGGTGATCAACAGTAATATCTCGGCGTCGAGCCTGACCAAAGTCAACTTGGGCGCCAACAAGACCCTGATCGGTTCGTTCCAGAACCGCACGTTGGAGAATATTCACCTGCGTGCAACCGCGCAGTCGCAGAACATTATTCTGCAGAATATTATCTTCAAGCATTCGGCGAGCATTAAGGCCAATGACGATATTCAGGTCTACCTGAACTACGGCAGCAAGTACTGGATTGATCATTGCTCGTTTGTCGGTCACAGCTGGTCCACCACTGACGGCAGTGAAGATAAACTGCTGTATATCGGTGAAAAAGCCGATTATGCCACCATCAGCAACTGCTTCTTTGGCAGCCACAAGTACGGGCTGATCTTCGGTCACCCAGCGGATGATAATAAGGCAGAGTTCAACGGTTATCCGCGCCTGACGTTGTGCCATAACCGCTTCGACAATATGGAAGTGCGCGCACCCGGCTTGATGCGCTATGGTTATTTCCATGTGTATAACAACTACATCAATAACTTCCACCTCGGTTTTACCCTGGCGCAGAACGCCAATATCCTGTCTGAAAGTAACTATTTTGGCGAGGGCAGCCAAAACAAAGGCATGTTGGATGACAAAGGCACCGGGACGTTCACGGATACAAACAGTGTGCCGCCGATCACCAACCAGAAGTCGCCCAAAGCACAATGGACGGCCAGTTCCAACTACGCCTATACCTTGAAGACTGCGGCGCAAGCCAAGGACTTCACCCAGAAGAATGCCGGTGCCCAGGCTGCGGCGCTGGTATTCGGTAGTTGATTAGCTAGCTTTCTACTGAGCTGTCATTTATTGCAAGTGCCACTGTATTTATATCAAGGATATAAATACAGTGATGGCCCTTGTAATATAAATAATTCTTCATGTTGCGATAAGCAAGTGCCCATGTTAAACCTTGGTGCGCACTTGCAGAGCCAACTATCTCTTGCTCTTTCAGTCAGTATTAAGTTGCTGGCTGTTCGGTGCTATTTAATCTTCGCTTGTCACTTAAGCGTCAGCAAAAGGACATCATCATGAAACATGCGAATCACACACCCACTCGCTGGACACGGGCCGATGCGCTGAAAGTTAATGAAAATGACCCGACGACGACACAGCCGTTAGTGAGTCCTGACTTTCCTGTCATGAGTGACACGGTCTTTATCTGGGACACCATGCCCTTGCGTGAACTCGATGGCACGGTGGTATCGGTGGATGGCTGGTCGGTGATCTTCACCCTGACCGCCGACCGTCGCCCCCATGATCCACAATTCATCAATGCCGATGGCCGTTACGACATCAAGCGCGATTGGGAAGACCGTCATGGTCATGCGCGGATCTGCTACTGGTATTCGCGCACCGGCAAGGACTGGATCTTCGGCGGCCGTGTCATGGCCGAAGGGGTTTCGCCGACCACCCGTGAATGGGCGGGCACGCCGATTCTGTTGAATAACAACGGTGACATCGACCTGTACTACACCTGCGTCACGCCGGGCGCCACGATTGCCAAGGTCCGGGGCCAGGTCATTACGTCCGACACCGGTGTCACCCTCCAGGGCTTTGATCAGGTCAAGTCGTTGTTCGACGCCGACGGCACCTATTATCAAACTGAAGCGCAGAATGCGACCTGGAACTTTCGCGATCCCAGCCCCTTTATCGATCCCGTCGATGGCAAGTTGTACATGGTGTTCGAAGGCAATGTGGCCGGCGAGCGCGGGACTCACGAAGTGGGCCCGAACGAGCTGGGCCTGGTGCCGCCGGGGCACGAGGACGTGGGCGGTGCCCGCTACCAGGTGGGTTGCATCGGCATCGCCGTGGCCAAGGACCTCAACGGTGACGAATGGGAAATCCTGCCGCCCCTGGTCACGGCCGTCGGCGTGAACGACCAGACCGAACGGCCGCACTATGTGTTCCAGGACAACAAGTACTACCTGTTCACCATCAGCCACAAGTTCACCTATGCCGATGGCGTGACGGGGCCGGATGGCGTCTATGGGTTCGTCAGCGATCATCTGTTCGGGCCCTATACGCCGATGAACGCGTCCGGGCTGGTCCTCGGCAATCCGCCGTCGCAGCCGTTCCAGACGTATTCCCACTGTGTGATGCCCAACGGCCTGGTGACGTCGTTTATCGACAGCGTGCCCACCACCGGCGATGACTACCGCATCGGCGGCACCGAAGCGCCGACGGTCAGGATCGTGTTGAAGGGCGATCGTTCGTTTGTGCAGGAGGCTTATGACTATGGCTACATTCCGGCGATGCGGGATGTGGTGTTGAGCCAGTGACCGCAGTGCAAAACCCAGCCTGAATTCATCAGGTAGGTGGGAGTGGGCTTGCCCCCTCCCACTTTTTTTGACCGCATTTCAGCCTGCCTTCAAGGCTCAAGTCCTCGCCCACCTGGCCGATACAGGCACTAGCAGCACGAGTGATCCCGAGCTCGTAGGTGCACGCCTGGTCGTCGCTCAGGTCAACGAATAAAAATCAAAAGGGGTGGCCATGACCATATTGCAGCGTGTGATCGGCGGGTTTGCGGTGTTGGTGCTGTTACTGCTAGTCATGGCGGGGATCAGTTATCAGAACACCCAGTCCATCAGCAGTCGCTTGAACATTATCACCGGCGAGTCGGCACCCTTGAGCCGGGCCGCCAGTGAGCTATACGTGCACATCCTGCGCGCCAACCAGGCGTTGCTGGCCCTTCAGATCAGCACCGACCCCAAGCAGATCGAGGACGGCAAGCGACCGTTCACCGAGAGCATCGCCCAGTTCAATCAATTGCTCGACAGCACCGTTGCCTATACGGGCGAGCATGAGGCGCTGCGCGCGAACCTGGCGCAGCAGCGCCAACAGGTAGCGGCCTACGCCGAACAGGCGCAGGCGCTGATGGCGTCCCACGTGCAACACGTGCAGCAATTGGCGCTGACGCGGCAACTGCAAGGCTACAGCAGTGCACAGGCGATACAGTTGACCAGCTATCTGCGCGATTACATTGCCCATGCACGCAGTGTCGGCGAACCGCAACAGGTGGCCGCAGCGGAAAAGCTGCTGTTGGAGGTCAACAAATCCTACGATGGCTTCGCGGCTCATACCGTCACGCCGGCCATTGATAAATTACAGCGTGTGCTCAATCTCCAGGACGAAGTGATCAGCACCCGGGCCCAGGCCCTGGCGGCGATTGACCCCAGGGTCGGGCGGATTGCCGGCGTCATGGTCAATCGCCTGCTGAGTGACCTGACCGCCCCTGACGGCCTGTTCCAGGCTTATCAGGTGGAGGCAAAACTGGCCGCGCAGGTGCAGCAGCAACGCAGTGCGGTTGACGCGGCGCTGAAAGCCACCCTGGACAGGATTGGCGAGTTCGGCAGCCAGTCCCTGGAGGTCGCCAACCAGGCCAGCCAGTCGGCCAATGCGACCATCGGCACCAGCCGCAGCTTGCTGTTGATCGCGTGTGTGCTGGCGGTGCTGGCGGCGGTGGCGATTGGTACCTGGGTCGCCTTCAGCCTGCGGCGTCCGCTGGCGGCGTTTCGCGAAGTCCTCAAGACGCTTACTGCGGGAGACATGCGGGTCAGTTTCGATGTCAGCCGTAAAGACGAGTTCGGTGAGTTGGGCGGTTACCTGAACGAACTGACCACGGCCCTGCGCAAAACCTTCCGTGAATTGATCGGCTCTGCCGATGCGCTGGCCGTTACCGCGGGCAGCAACGCCCTGAACAGCGAGCAGACCACCCGGGTGGTGGATGAACAGAAGGACCGCTTGCAATCGGCGGCTTCGGCCATGACGCAGATGGAAAGCACGGTCGAAGAGGTGGCCCGGCGTGCGCAGGACACCCGCCAGGCCGTGGACGACACGAGTGAACTTACGCACAAGGTGCAGGCGCGTGTGGCCGAGACCATCGTCAACATCCGCCAGCAGGCCGACCAGGTGAACAAGGCCACGCAGGTGACCGATGAGTTGCAGAAGTACGGACAGAATATCGAGGGCATTGTTGTCGCCATTCGCACCATTGCGGAACAGACCAACCTGCTCGCCCTGAATGCGGCGATCGAAGCGGCCCGTGCCGGCGAGCAGGGACGCGGTTTTGCGGTGGTGGCCGATGAAGTGCGCTCCCTGGCCAGCCGTACCCAGACCTCGACCAGCGAAATCCAGGACATGATCGGGCTCATGCAGGAAAAGATTCACTCGGTGGTGCACGTGATGAACGAAAGCCAGGCGCAGTCCACCCAGTGCGTGTCCCTGGCCTCGGGCGCGGGTGACTTGCTGCTGTCGATGAGCGACTCGGTCGACAGTATCCGCGACATGAATATCCAGATCGCCGCCGCCACCGAGGAGCAGAGCGCCACGGTGCAGGAAACCAGTCGGATGGTCATCCAGATCAACGATTCGGCCCAGCAGACGGCAGACGGCGCCGAGCAGTCCGCCATCAGCAGCCACGAGCTGTCGGACATGGCCAAGGTGCAGCGCGAGCTGCTCCATCATTTCAGCGTTTGAGCCGCGGGAGTCAGAACATGAAAGCATGGTTAATCCTCGCCTTGGGGGCGACGCTGTTCATTCCGGGCCCAGCCCAGGCCGCCACGCCCTTGCTGGGTGTAGGCATGGCAAAGTACGACGATAACTTCCAGACCCTGCTGCGCAACGGGGTGCAGCAACAGGCCAGCGTCATGAACGCAGACATCTTTATGGAGAACGGGCAGGACAGCGTCGATTTGCAGATGCGCCAATTCCGCAACCTGGTCAATTCCAAGGTGGATGCGATCATCGTCGCGATGGTCGACGGCAAAAGTGCGGCGCAGATGATGCAGCTGGCCTCGGATGCAAAGATCCCGCTGGTGTTCGTCAACCGCAACCCGAACCCGCAAAAGTGGCCGGCGCAGACCGCGTTTGTCGGCTCCAACGAGCTGGAGTCGGGTACTTTGCAGATGGAAGAGCTGGCGCGCCGCGCCGGTTACAAGGGCAACGTGGTGATTCTGGTGGGCGACCCCGCCAACGCGTCCTCCTTGATGCGCACCGAGGACGTGGAAAAAGTCGTCGCCAAATACCCCGATATGAAAGTCGTACAGAAAAAAGTCGGTAACTGGGAGCGTAGCCAGGCCGCCACGATTGTCATTGACTGGGTCAAGCAGGGCGTCGATTTTTCGATCATCGCGGCCAATAACGATGAAATGGCGATCGGCGCGATCATGGGCCTGGAAAAGGCCGGCAAGCAGGCCAAGGACTACTGGGTCGGCGGCATCGACGGCACACCGGACGGCTTGAAATTGATGGCTGAGGGCAAGATGGCGGTCAGCGTGTTCCAGGATGCCGCCGGCCAGGCCGGCGGCGCAGTGGACACCGCACTGCGCCTGGTACGCGGCGAGGTGCTGGAGTCGGCGGTGGTCTGGGTGCCGTTCAAGTTGATTACGCCTGAGAATCGCCAGGCGTTTGAATAGCACTGAGCACCTCGATCCAACCTTGGAATGCAGTCAAATGTGCTCAGGCAGGGGTATTGGTGAGCTTGGCATGGTACTGACCGATCATGCGAACCACCCGCCTGGCAATCAGAACACCCACCACAGGCGCGAGTGCAAACACCCCAAACAGCCACACCGCAGCGCTTGCGGTGCCTTCGACACCGCCGGGTTCAGTGAGGCCGGCGACGTTCGCGACCATGCCCGCCAGTGCCGCGCCAAACGCGGTAGCGAACAGCTGCACGGTGGTAATCGACGCGCTGGCAAGGTCCTGCTCACCGGCCGGCGCCACCTGGAACACCCGGGTCAGCAAGTGCGGCCAAGCCAGCCCCACGCCCAACCCAATCAGGATAAGCGCCAGGCAGATCGGTGTGAGCGTCTGCCCGCTGCCGTTGCTTTCGACGGGCATCAAGATGGCCAGCGCCACCATGCCCACCACGCCCAGGATCGGCCCGGCCAGGATCGCCCGTCGAATGTTGCTGCCCGTCACACCCGCGCTGGCGATTGACCCCAGCGTCCAGCCAGCCGCCATCAATGCCGCCAGATAACCGGCCACCAGCGGCGACTGGTGGTGCAGGACTTGAAGAAACAGCGGCACGAAGATTTCGCCACTGGTCACGGCCACCGCCAGCAATGACATCGTCGCGTACAGCGCGCCGAGCGCAGTGGTGATCCGAAACGCTCCGGCGGGCAACAGTCGATGGCGGGCGCGGCTTTCCGTGACGATCAGCAGCGCGGTAAACACCGCCGCCACGGCCAGCCCCAGCAGGTTCAGGGGCAGGGTGGACGAGACACTGCCGGCCGACACCGCCAGTACCGCCGCCGTCAGCAGCACCAGTTGGGCGAGTGGCAACGGGGTCGGCGCAGCGCTTTCGGTGCTGCGCCTGGGCAGGACCGCCGCCGCCAGCACCGCGAATAACCCGGCCACCGGAATCAACGACCAGAACGCCGCGCGCCATATGCCCAGCTCGGCAAACACTCCGCCCACCGCTGGCCCGACCAGCGTCGCCACGCCCCACATCCCCGACACCAACGCCATCGCGCGCGGCCACAGGCTTTCATCGAACACCAACCGAATCATCGCGTAGGACAGCGCGAACAAGAACCCACCACCCAGTCCCTGCACCAACCGCCCCACGAGCATCACCGGCATGGACGGCGCAAACGCACAGGCCAAGGCCCCGCCGGCGAACACCAGGCTGGCGACCAGGTACGCCGCACGCGGCCCGAGGCTGCCAAGCAGGCGCGCCGACAATGCCGAGCCGAGGATCGAGGCGGCGACAAATAACGTGGTGTTCCATGCGTAGTAGTCGATGCCGCCGATGTCCTGGACCACTGACGGCAGAATCGTGGTGGCGATGTACACGTTGATCGCATGCAGCACCACGCCGCCTGCCAGTGCGAGCGAACGTACGCCGTTGGCACCGGACAACAGCGCGGCCCAGTTGGAGGGGGAGGGTTGAGGTGTGTCCATGCAGGCTCCGATTCAAAGGACTGAAGGCTTGCCAAGGCAAGCCGACACCCTTTATAAAACCTCATGTTTAGATGAGGTCAAGAGCTGGATGGAAGCGAAAATCGATGTGCGCATCCCCCTCGGCGTGGGCGAATTGGCCCGCCGCAGCGGCGTGACCGTGGCCACGGTGCATTTCTACGAAGCCAAGGGGTTGATTCACGCACAACGCAGCGCGGGCAATCAGCGTCGTTATCAGCGTGACGTACTGCGCCGAATTGCGGTGATCAAGGTCGCGCAGCGCGCGGGCATTCCGTTGGCGACTATCAAGGACGCGTTGGACGAACTGCCTTCAGGACGGCCATTGACGGCCAAGGATTGGACCCAACTCTCCACACGCTGGCGCGACCTGTTGAGTGAGCGTATCAACAGCCTCACTCAACTGCGCGACCAACTCGATGGCTGTATCGGCTGTGGATGCCTGTCCCTGGATGATTGCCCGTTGCGCAATCCGGGGGATCAGTTGGGACGGTTGGGGGATGGGGCCGTGTTGCTCGGGAAGTGAGGCAGTCAGCGCCGACCCGTGCGCGTACTCACATCCACCCACACCGCCAACACCAGGATGCTGCCCTTCACAATCATCTGCCAGTAACTGTCCACGTCCAGCATCGACATGCCGTTATCCAGGCTGGTAATCACCAATGCCCCGAGCAAAGCGCCATACACCGTGCCCGAGCCGCCGCGCATCGACGTACCACCAATAAAGCACGCAGCGATGGCATCCAACTCGCCCATATTGCCCGCTGACGGTGAGCCCGCCGCGAGACGCGCAGTATTGACCAGGCCGGCGAGGGCGCACATCACGCCCATGATGCCGAAGATCCACAGTTTCACCGCCTGCACGTTGATGCCTGACAGGCGCGTGGCTTCCATGTTGCTGCCCACCGCGTAGACGCGGCGGCCGAACACGGTCTGGCTGGTGACGTAGCTGAACACGCCGAGCAGCACCAGCAACAGCAGCACCGGTACGGGGATGCCGTCGTAGCTGTTGAGGGTGGTGACAAACCCGGCGAGCACCGCGCCGATCACCCCCACGCGCAGCACATCGCGCATCAGGGCGTGCGGTGCCAAGCCATGCAGCGCGCGGTTGCGCCGTTGTCTCCAGGTCAAAAACAGAGTCAGGGCAAACAGCAAGACCCCAAGGCCAACCCCCACCGAATGCGGCAAATACCCCTGGCCTACATACACCAGCGACGGCGACACCGGCGCGATGGTGGTGCCGCCGGTGATCCCCAGCAGGATCCCGCGAAACGCCAGCATGCCGCCGAGGCCAACGATAAACGACGGAATGCGCAGGTAAGCGGTCATGTAGCCGTTGGCCAAACCGATCATCAAGCCGCACAACGCCACCAGGCTGAGGTTGGCCAGCAGCGGAATGTGATAGACCACATCCAGGATCGCTGCGAGCCCGCCCAACAGTCCCAGCAACGAACCCACCGACAAATCGATCTCACCGCTGATGATCACCAGCACCATGCCGCACGCCAGGATGCCGGTGATCGACATCTGCCGCAGCAGGTTGGACAGGTTGCGCGGGGTGAGGAAACCGCCCTCGGTCTGCCAGCTGAAAAACAGCCAGATAAACGCCACGGCGATCACCAGTGCGAGCATTTTGTAGCGAGTGAACAGCTGTTTGACCTGATTCATCTACGCGGTTTTCCGATTGTTATTGTTTTGGCTGAGCGCGGCGGCGAGCACCTGTTCCTGGGTGAGCCCCTCGTTGATGAAGTCGCCACGCAACTGGCCGTCGCCGATGACCAGCACGCGGTTGGACACGCCGAGCACTTCGGCCAATTCCGAGGAAACCATGATAATCGACACGCCTTCTGCCGCCAGCGCGCCCATCAGTTTGTAGATCTCATACTTGGCGCCCACATCCACCCCGCGTGTGGGCTCGTCGAGGATCAGCACCTTGGGCTTGGTCATCAGCATTTTCGCCAGCACAGCCTTTTGCTGATTGCCACCGGACAGGCTGGTGATCGGCAGGAACGGGCTGGCGGTCTTGAGGTGCATGCGTGCGATCTGCTGGTCGATGCTGCCCAGTTCGGCCTCGGCATCGATGCGGGTCAGGTGGGCATAGGTGTCGAGCACCGCCAACGTGATGTTCTGGCCCACGCCCAGGTCAGGGATGATGCCCTGGCGCTTGCGGTCCTCGGGCACCATGCACAGCCCGGCGCGGATCGATTTGAGCGGCGTGCGCGTGTCGATCACCTGGCCGTCGAGCCACACCTCGGCGCTGTAGCGGCCGGGGTAGGCGCCGAACAACGCCGACACCAGCTCCGTACGCCCGGCGCCCACCAGCCCGGCTATGCCGAGGATTTCGCCGCGCTTGAGCACAAAGGAAATATCGTCGACGCGCTTGCGCTGGGGGTTGTCGACGTCATAGCAGGTGACGTTGCGCGCTTCGAAAATCACCTCGCCGATGGCACGGGGCTCGGTGGGGTACAGGTTGCTCATTTCCCGCCCGACCATCTGCGTGATGATCTGCGGGATGTCCATGTCGGCCATGGCCGTGGTCGCGATGTGCTTGCCATCGCGGATCACCGCGATGGTGTCGCACACGGCCGCCACTTCATCGAGCTTATGGGAGATGTACACGCAGGCCACGCCCTTGGCCTTGAGGCCGCGGATGATGTCGAGCAGCACCTCGATTTCCGAGCGGGTCAGGGCCGAGGAGGGCTCGTCGAGGATCAGCAGGCGCGCCTGTTTGTTCAGGGCCTTGGCGATTTCCACCAGTTGCTGGTAGCCGCCGCCGTACTGTGACACCGGCAGCGCGACGTTCATGTCCGGCACCTTGAGCTCGCGCATCAACGCTTCGGCGCGGTGCAGCATCGCCGGGTAGTTCATGCGCCCGCCGGGCAGGGTCAGCTCGTGGCCCATGAAGATGTTCTCGGCCACCGACAGGTCGGGCACCAGGGTCAGTTCCTGGTGAATGATGACGATACCGGCGGCCTCGGTTTCGCTAATGGACTGGGCCCTGAGCGGTTGCCCGTCCCAGAGGATTTCCCCCTCCCAGGTGCCATGGGGGTAGACCGCCGACAGCACCTTCATCAGGGTGGATTTACCGGCACCGTTCTCGCCGCACAGGCCGACACATTCCCCCGGCCGTACCTTGATGTCGATGCCGTTCAGCGCGTGGACACCGCCAAAGGTTTTGACGATGCCGTTCATTTGCAGCAGGTAGTCGGACATACCATGGCTCACACACAGGACTGACGACATGACTGTAGGAGCGAGCTTGCTCGCGAAAAACGCCAAGTCACCGCGTTTATTCAGGCTTTCCGCGTTTTCGTTCGCGATCTTCGCTGGCAAGCCAGCGCCTACAGGCCGATCTGCTCTTTGGTATAGAACCCGTCCTTCTCCAACAGGTCGATATTGGCCTTGGTCAGCGGGGTCGGGGTGAGCAGGATGGTGTCGACTTTCTTGCTGCCATTGTCGTACTGCGAGCTGTAGGTGGGCTTCTCGTTACGCGCCAGTTGCACCGAGAGCTTGGCGGCTTCGGTGGCGATCAGCTTGAGCGGCTTGTACACGGTCATGGTCTGGGTACCGTCGATCACGCGCTTGACGGCGGCGAGGTCGGCGTCCTGGCCGGAGATCGGCACCTTGCCCGCCAGTTTCTGGGCGGCCAGGGCCTGGATCGCACCGCCTGCGGTGGCGTCGTTGGAGGCGACGATGGCGTCGATCTTGTTGCTGTTGCGGGTCAGGGCGTTCTCGACGATGCTCAGGGCTTCGGTGGGGTTCCATTCCTTGACCCACTGCTGGCCGACAATCTTGATGTCGCCCTTGTCGATGGCCGGTTGCAGCACCTTCATCTGGCCTTCGCGCAGTACCTTGGCGTTGTTGTCGGTGGGCGCGCCGCCGAGCAGGAAGTAATTGCCCTTGGGCGCCGCTTGCAGCACGCCGTTGGCCTGCATCTCGCCGACTTTTTCGTTATCGAAGGAAATGTACGCATCGATGTCCGCGTTGAGAATCAGGCGGTCGTATGACACCACCTTGATCCCGGCTTTCTTGGCTTCGGCGACCGCGTTGGTCAGCACGGTGGCGTTGAACGGCACGATCACGATCACATCGACGCCCCGGGAGATCAGGTTTTCGATCTGCGAAATCTGCTTCTGCTCGTTGGCATCGGCGGATTGCACAAAGACCTTGGCATCGAGTTTTTCCGCCGCGGCGACGAAGTAGTCACGGTCACGGGACCAGCGTTCCAGGCGCAGGTCGTCGATGGAAAAACCGATTTTCGGGTGGGCGGAGTCGGCCATCACCGGCAGGGCGAGCAGGGCCAGGGCGGTGGCGAGCAGGGTACGTTTGAATGACTTCATGGTGGTGCGTCCTTTTATTGTTGTTGGAAAGACACTGGGTGAAGACTCTAGGCGAACACTGTAGGTGTGGCTAACCGGCGTGTTGTGGCAAGCCGGGCTTTTGTGGTGAACAGGACTTTTGTGGTGAATGGGCTTGTCGTGGTGAATGGGTTTGGTGTGGTGAGGGGGCTTGTTGTGGTGAGCGGGGCAAGCCCGCTCACCACAACAAGCCCGCTCACCACAATAACCCCCCCTCACCACACCAAGCCTCTCACCACACCAACTCCACTCATCACAACAAACGCAATCACCACACGGTCACCGATAAATAAACCGGTTGACCACCCCCTCCAGCATCTCCTGGCGACCACTCACGGCCTGCGGGTTCAGTTCGTGGGCAAACGCATGTTCGGCCAGTGACTCCAGGCTGAACTCACCGGCCAGCACGGCCTGGCCCAGCGGCTGCTGCCAGCCGGCATAGCGCTGGTCCTTGAACTGCTGCAACTGGTCGTTCTGCACCATGGCCGCCGCACGTTCGAGCGCCAGGGCGAGTACATCCATGGCGGCGACATGGCCGTGGAACAGGTCGACTTCGTCCAGGCTCTGGCGGCGGACCTTGGAGTCGAAATTGTAGCCGCCATTCTTGAAGCCACCGGCCTTGAGGATTTCATAAGTGGCGAGGGTCATCTCCTCGACGCTGTTGGGGAATTGGTCGGTGTCCCAGCCGTTCTGCGGGTCGCCACGGTTGGCGTCGATGCTGCCGAAGATGCCCAGGGACACGGCCGTGGCAATCTCATGGTGGAAGCTGTGCCCGGCCAGGGTGGCGTGGTTGGCCTCGATGTTCACCTTGATCTCGTGTTCCAGGCCGTACTCATGCAAAAAGCCGAACACCGTGGCGCTGTCGTAGTCGTACTGGTGCTTGGTCGGCTCCTGGGGCTTGGGCTCGATCAGCAGGTCGCCCTTGAAGCCGATCTTGTGCTTGTGCTCCACCACCATGCGCATAAAGCGCCCGAGCTGTTCGCGCTCGCGCTTGAGGTCGGTGTTGAGCAGGGTTTCATAACCTTCACGGCCGCCCCACAGCACATAGTTGGCGCCCTTGAGCCGCAGCGTGGCGTTCATCGCGCTGAACACCTGGGCAGCGGCGTAGGCAAACACCTCCGGGTCCGGGTTACTGGCGGCACCGGCGGCAAAACGCGGGTTGCTGAAGCAGTTGGCGGTGCCCCACAGCAACTTGATGCCGGTCTGTTCCTGATGGCGCTCCAGGTGGTCGACCATCTGCGCAAGGTGGTTGCGGTACTCCTTGAGCGAACTGCCTTCGGGCGCCACATCGGTGTCGTGAAAACTGTAGTAGTCGATGCCCAGCTTGGAGAAAAACTCGAAGGCCGCCTCAGCCTTGCCGATGGCCACGTCCATGGGCTCGCCACTGCGCTGCCACGGCCGCTTGAAGGTACCCATGCCGAACATATCGGCGCCAGGCCACACGAAGGTGTGCCAATAACACGCGGCCATGCGCAGGTGCTCGCGCATCGGTTTGCCGAGGACCAGTTTGTTGGCGTCGTAATGGCGAAAGGCGAGGGGGGCATCGCTGCTGGGGCCTTCGAAGCGAACCTTCTCGACACCGGGGAAGTACAGCATGGCGTTTTCCTTATTGTTCTTGGCGGTGTCTGGATACTAGCAACGGCTCCTGGCCCGCTGATTATGAAAATCACCAAGGGGTGGTGCGATTTTGACCGGCGAGGGCTAGTCTGTTGCCACAGGCCCGAGGACAAAAACAATGAAAACCCTACCGCCCGTCCACCGTATTGCCCTGTTGTTCAACGGCAGCAAAATCTACGACCGCGGCATCATCGCCGGCATCGGCAATTACCTGAGCAGCACCCGTGCGTCCTGGGATTTGTTCCTCGAGGAGGATTTCCTCTGTCGCCTGCGCGGCATCGAGCGCTGGCAGGGCGACGGCATCATTGCCGACTTCGACGACCCGCTGATCGGCGAAGCGTTGGCCGACAGCACGTTGCCGGTGGTGGCGGTAGGTGGCTCCTATGAAGACGCGCGCGCTTATCCCAAGGGCATTCCCTATGTGGCGACCGATAACCACGCATTGATGAAGTTGGCTTACGAACACTTGATCGAAGCTGGCCTGACTCGGTTCGCCTGTTTCAGCCTGCCCGAGGCCCAGGCCAATCGCTGGGCCCAGGAGCGTGAAAAAGCCTTTCGCCGCCTGCTGCAACGCGATGGTCTGCACGTCGAGGTGTATCGCGGCCTGGGCACCAGCGCGCCGTTGTGGGACAGCGCGGTGGAACAGCAGATTGCCTGGCTGCACAGCCTGCCCAAGCCCATCGGCATCATCGCCGTCACCGACGCCCGCGCCCGACAACTGCTGCAAGCCTGCCTCACCGCCGGCATCGCCGTGCCGGAGCAAGTCGCATTGATCGGCATCGACAATGACCCCCTGACCCGCACCCTCACGCGCGTGCCGCTGAGTTCGGTGATCCAGGGCACGGAAACCATGGGGCGCACGGCCGCCGCCTTGCTGCACCAGATGCTGCACGGCAAACCGTGCGTGGGCACGCAGGTCCTGGTGCCGCCGGAGGCGATCAATGTGCAGGCCTCCAGCTTGCATCAACCCTTGGGTAATCCGTACGTGATGCAGGCGCTGCTGTTTATCCGCCAGTACGCCTGCCAGGGCATCAAGACCGCGCAGGTGGCGGCCTATGTCGGCGTGTCGCGCTCCTCCCTGGAAGCGCACTTTCGCAAGGTGCGCGGCTGCAGCGTGCATGACGAGATCCTGCGTTTCAAACTCGCCGCCGCCGCCAAGGGCCTGGAAAGCCACGAACTGGCGATTGCCGATATTGCCGCCAAGTGCGGCTTCAAGTCGGCGCAGTACCTGCATACGGTGTTTCGTCGCGAGTTTGGTTGTACGCCGCGGGAGTACCAGCAGGGCTAAAAGAGTAATCCCAGCAAGGAGGCTTTGACGGCAGCTTGGGTTTTGTTGTGGGCCTGGAGTTTGCGCATGGCATTGGCCAGATGAAACTTCACGGTTCCTGTGTCGATGTTGAGGATCAGGCTGATCTCGATATAGGTTTTGCCGATGGCCGTCCACCTCAAGGTCTCTTTTTCCCGTGCGGTCAGGGGGCGGTGAATTTCTGGCAGGCATTTGTCGGAGAAGAAGCGTGTCATCGATTCGTGCGCCAACTGCGTCAACCAGGTCAACTTGTTCTCGATGTGCTCAAGTTCAGTCGCTGAAATGCATTCACTGGAGCGCGATACCGAGAGTAAACCAATCGCGTCAGGGCCGCGTTGCGAAGACAGGCACCAGCCATGGTTGAGCTGGTAATGGCGCGCCTCCTCCCAGAAGGCCTGGTGCTGTTGTTGCTGTTGTGCGGCGGACCGGTGCAGCGGGATGGAGCGGGTCAGGCCGTGGGCAACGGTGGGGTCTTGGGAGAAGTAATTTTCGCTGACATACTTCTTTTCCCAAGCGCCTGGGTAGTTCGAAATCAGCACATATTGCGATGTGGCCAACGGGATTTTCAGTCCGTAAGAACAGAACTCGAAGCCCAGGTTGGACGTTATCGTATGAATTTTATTGAATAGTTCATGTTCGGTCATGCAGCCGGATACGGCTTCTATCAAGGTTTCTCGCCATTCTTTCACCGATCGTCCCTTCCATGGTCGGCACCCGTTACAGACGGGAGCGCGCCGATTATACCGCTTGTGCGCGTGACGGAGGGCGCGCGGTTGAACGCGATCGACCTGCCCATTCGGGCAGCTACTCAAAACGCCGCAGGTTTGTTGTACTTGCATGGATAATGCTGACGAGGTTCGAGAAGCCCCGTTAACCAAGCTCAGAGATTCAGGTAAAGCGGGTAATTTATGATTGCGTTGGCCCGAGGGCTGTTGGTGTTGCTGTGGATCGTGTTGAGCTTTCCGTTCTTGTGCCTCTACATGTTGATCAACACCTCAAAGAATAGAAATCTGTACGTGGCCTGCCGGGCCTATTCGGTGATCAATAAAATCTTCCGGGTGCGTGTCGATGTTCGTGGCTTTGACAGCGTTCCCACCACCCGGCCTTACATCTATGTGGCCAACCACCACTGCAACTATGACGTGTTGATCGTGGCGCATGCGCTCAACCCCGGCACGGTAATCGTCGGTAAACAGTCGCTCAAGTGGCTGCCACTGGTGGGGCAGTTGTATTGGCTGACCGGTAGTCTGTTCATTGACAGGAACAGCCCACGGGCATCCATCGGCAGTTTGCGCAAGATCGCCAAGCGGGTTGTCGCAGAGAATACTTCGCTGTGGATCTTTCCCGAGGGCACTCGAAACCATGGCGGGGAGATGCAGCCTTTCAAGAGTGGGGCGTTTCGGATTGCCAAGGATATCGGGGTTGGGATCATTCCCGTCACGATCAGCCCGGCGGTCAACCATATCGCCTACAACGCCTTGCGCAGCACCGACGTCAGCATCATCGCCCACCCGCCCATTGAGGCCGAGGAGGTGGTTGCGATGAGTGCCAAACAGCTGGCCAATCACGCCCGAGAGATTATCGCCAAGTCGATTCCACTGGGTTAGCCGTCGCAAACCGGGGGGGACCATCCGCCGATTTGCGCACGGGCGAGTCAGAACATCGCCTTGACCTGCAATCCCGGCACCAGCGCACTGTCGATGTTATCCCCCGGAAATGTCCCCGGCTCGATGATCAAAGATCATTCCCACGCTCCTGCGTGGGAATGCAGCCCGTGACGCTTCGCGTCACCTGTGCGCAGTAGCCGAAACTTGCAGCGCTCACCATGTGGGAGGGGGGCAAGTCGAATCGTCGCACCGCCCCTCCCACATTTTTAACGCGTTCAGGCAGTTGCTTTTGC
Source organism: Pseudomonas sp. 1 R 17 (assembly GCF_900067035.1). Classification (NCBI taxonomy): domain Bacteria; kingdom Pseudomonadati; phylum Pseudomonadota; class Gammaproteobacteria; order Pseudomonadales; family Pseudomonadaceae; genus Pseudomonas; species Pseudomonas sp. 1 R 17. Next base: position 27,925 of record NZ_FKLB01000056.1, on the reverse strand, counting down.
GGGTTTCAGGCAGTCGATGGAGCGATCCACGGTGGTCTTTGCAATTTCCAGCAAATGCCACACGGCCAGAATCTTCGCCCGTTCGGGGTTTGGTAGCAGGTCACCGCAATCCAGCGCCGTGGCGGAAGCGCTGTCGAGCAAGCTGGCGGTGTAAAGCAGGGCGTCTTCGAAGCTCAGGTCTTCGTTGACCGAGTGGAGGCCTTGGGTGGGTAGATAGTGGTCGATGGCGCGGTTGAAGGCGGCGCGGTCTTTGGCGGGGTCGTGGGATGGATCGGGGATAACTTTATTCATGGTGTACCTTCGCGTTGGATGAGAGGCCTACACCCTTCGCGACTAAACGAGGGTGGCGGCTGTACGCAGGTTAGTCGACCGGCTCCAACGCGAAAATACCGGCGCACCCGAAGGTGCCCTGCGCACAGCCACCATAAAACTCATGGAGGACCATGCACGCGTTGGAAGGTCAGGCGACTAAACCCGATCACTGATTTGGCAGTGACGGACCGCAGACTAGCCAGCGATTCCAACAGGCACAAGGCGGCAGGGATTGTCTAGGAAACGTCCTGCAATTAAAAGCGAGCCGACTTGCTGGCCCTTTACAAACCATGACCAAATGCCACTAACGATGCCGCTCACCTATTGAAATGCAGGCGATGTGGGAGGGGGCTAGTTGCTGATGCCGGAGCGCGGTGCAGGGGCACCGCGCGGACAGAGGGGTTATGGCAGGGCGTAGGCGATCACATAGTCGCCACGGTCGGTGGACTGGCGCGCACCGCCGGCGGTGACGACGATGTACTGCTTGCCGGTTTTCGGCGACACGTAGGTCATCGGGCCGCCCTGGCTGCCGACGGGCAGGCGGGCCTTCCAGATTTCATCGCCGTTGCCGCTGTTGAAGGCGCGCAGGTAGAAGTCCTGGGTGCCGGCGATAAAGATCAGGCCGCCCTGGGTCGACAGCGTGCCGCCGAGGGTCGGCAGGCCGATCTTGATCGGCAGGTGCATGCGGATGCCCAGGGGGCCGGTGTCTTCAACGGTGCCCACCGGCACTTGCCACGCGACTTTCTGGGTCTTCATATCGATGGCGGTGAGGGTGCCGAACGGCGGCGCCTGGCACGGAATGCCGGCCACCGACAGGAAGCGGTTTTTGTTCACCGCATACGGCGTGCCCTTGAGCGGGACCGCGCCCATGCCGGTGTTCAGCGCTTCGCCACCGGACGAAGACTGGGCCTTGTTCTGCGACGGCAGCATCTGGATCCACAGGCCCAGGCGCATGTCGTTGACAAAGATAAAGCCATGCACCGGGTCGGTGGAAATGCTGCCCCAGTTCATGCCACCCAGGGAACCCGGGAAGCTCAGGGATTTATCCGTACCCGGCGCAGTGTACAGGCCGTCGTAGCGCATGCCCTTGAAGTCGATGCGGCACAGCAACTGGTCGTACGGGGTGGCGCCCCACATGTCCGACTCGCTCAGGGTCTGCGCGCCGATCTGCGGCATGCCCACAGACTTGGGCTGGGTCGGCGAGTAGGGTTCGTTGGGGATGTTCGCGGCTTTGACCGGGACTTCCTTGACCTCGGTCAGCGGCTGTCCGGTGGCGCGGTCGAGTACATAGATCTGCCCGGCCTTGGTGCCGATTACCACTGCGGGTACCGCCTTGTCACTGCCCGGTGGGGTGAAGTCGATCAGGCTCGGTTGCATCGGCAGGTCGAAGTCCCACAGGTCATTGTGGACGGTCTGGTACACCCACTTTTCAGCACCGGTAGAGGCATCCAGCGCCAATACCGAAGCGCCGTATTTGTGGTTGAGCTGAGTGCGTTCCACACCGTAGATGTCGGTGGACGAGCTGCCCATCGGCAGGAAGACCGTGTTCATCAACGGGTCGTAGGACATCGGCGCCCAGCTGTTCGGTGTACTGCGCACGTAGGTCTTGTCGCCGGTCGGGGCCTGTTTGTCTTCCGGGTTGCCCGGGTCGAAGGCCCAGCGCATTTGCCCGCTGATCACATCGAAGCCACGGATCACACCGCCGGGCATGTCGGTTTGGACGTTATCCGCGACGCGACCACCGACCACCACGGTGGTGCCGGCGACCAACGGTGCGGACGACAGCTGGTAGTAGCTGTCCGGTACATTGCCCAGGCCGGCTTTCAGGTCCACCTGGCCATGGGTGCCGAAGTCTTCGCAGAATTTGCCGGTGTCGGCATCCACGGCGATCAGCCGTGCATCGATGGTGTTGGTCAGCAAGCGACGCTGGCACTGCGCACCGGCGGGAACGCTGGCGGCGATGATCGGCGAGCTGTTGGGCTGGGTCGGCTGGGCAATCGGCGCGGTGGCGTCGAAATACGCCATGCCCCGGCAACGCTGCCACACCGCCGACTTGGCGTTGACTTCGTTCTTCCACAGCTCTTTGCCGGTGTCGGCGTCGAGGGCGATCAGGTTGTTGTGGGGCGTGCAGATAAACACTTTGTTGCCGATCTGCAGGGGCGTCAGCTGGTCTTCGGCACCGTTGCCGTCGCTGAGGGCCACGTCACCGGTGTGATAGGTCCAGGCCACCTTGAGCTTGTCGACAGTGTCGCGGTTGATCTGGTCCAGCGCGGCGAAGCGGCTGCCCCCTTCGGTGTTGCCGTAGTGGGCCCAGTCTTTCTGCGCGTCGGCCGCGGCCACGGGCGTGATGCCTGGGCCCGCACCGGTCGGCGCGACGCTGGGATGGGCGACAAACATATTGCCCGCCGCCACCGCCACGCCCACCGCCAACACGGCGGCAACGCCATAGGCACCGCGCGCGGGCCGGCCGGCCAGCAGCGGATACACCAGCGCCACCACCAGGCCGATGGCCGCAAACATGAACAGCCGCGAGAACAGCGGCCAGAACACCAGGCCCACATCCGCCACCGCCCAGATGGCCGTGCCGATCAGGAACGCGGCGAACAACCATGCGCCGGCGGTGTTGCGCCGGGCAATCAACAGGCCGGAAACCGCCATGGCCACGCCGCCGATCAGGAAGTACCAGGAACCGCCGAGGCTCACCAGTTTGGCGCCGCCAACGGCCAGCGCGAGGCCGAGCAGGGCGATGATTACACCCAGGCCCAGGAGTAGGAATCTAGAGACGCCAGTGGCGCGCGATGCTCGTTTCATGTCGAAAGGACTCGAGTGAGAGAGGGCAAAGACGCGATTTTAGCAATATAAGTAACCAGATAGTACATTTTGCCGTGTGCACAGCGATCCAATCCTCTTTCTGTCCGGTCAATCAGCACTCAAGGGGGGGCGCCCGCCAGGAAACATTTATTAATACATACCCGCCCTGATTGGTTATACGACGTCGTATCAATTGTGTTCGACTATCTCCGCTCTCACAAAAACAACAACGGAGACTCCCCTATGACCGATTTCCCTTCGATAGAAGGCAAGTCTGCCGCACCCGTAAGCGGCCATGTTGTACGACTACTCAAGTTATTAGGCCCAGGCGTGATCGCCGTCCTGTCTTGGCTGGGGGCAGGCGATTTGATTACTTCCTCCGTTGCCGGCGCGAATTACGGCTACGCCATGATGTGGGTGCTGGCGGTTTCTCTGCTGCTCAGGTACCTGATCGTCAACATCATTGCGCGCTTTCAACTGTGCAATAACCAAGGCATGACGATCCTTCAGGGTTATGCCCAGTTGAACCCGTTCTTCGCCTGGTTCCTGCTGGTGTACGCGCTGCTGATGGGGCATTTGATGAATGCCTACATGATCAAGGGGGCGGGTGAAGCCCTGGCCATGCTGTTCAAGACCGACTATGCGCTGCTGTGTTCGGTGGCGGTGGTGCTGGCGGTGTGGCTGCTGGTGGGGCGCAATATCTATTCGATGATCGAAGGCGTGATGAAAGGCCTGTTGGCAATCATGACCCTGGCGTTCATTGCCTTGGCGGTGATGTCCGGGCCGGATATGGCGGGCATTGTCAAAGGGACTATTGGTTTCAGCATTCCGCCGGATGAGGGCGTACACGGGGCGTTGCTGGTGGCTGTCTCGGTGATCGGCGCGGTGGCGGGCTCGATTGCCAACTTCGTGCACCCTTATGTCATGCGCCAGAAAGGCTGGGTCGGCCCACAGCACAAGCGCATCCAGCGTAACGACCTGCTATTCGCCGTGTTCGTCGGCATTGTGATCAATCTGGCGATCTGGATTGTGGGCGCCGAGATCCTGCGGCCCAACGGTATTGAAGTGAAGACCTTGGGCGACCTGGGCAAGGCGCTCGAAATCTTCTTCGGGCCGATCGGCTGGTACATCTTCTTTATCGGTGTATTCGCTACGCTGTTTGCCAGCATCTCCGGCAAAACCACGGCCTTTCCGATGCTGATCACCGATGCCTTCCAGCACGTACGGCCTGGGCGCCGGGAGCGTTACGGCAAAGAGTTTCACCATGACCCGATGCACAAGTGGTTCATGTTGTTCATCCTGGTGACCCCGCTGATCTGGTCGCTGCCGGGCATGCCGGACTTTGTCACGCTGACCATCGGCGTCAGCGCGTTGAACATCATTGGCTTGCCGGTGATTTCCCTCGGCTTGCTGATTATGTCCAACCAGAAGTCGCTACTGAACAAGGAGTACCGCAATAACCTGTTCGAAAATATTGCGCTGCTCTTCGCCACGGGGCTGGCGCTGTGGGTTGCGTTCCAATTGGGTGTCGAACTGTTCAGTTGATGCCGGGCGGGCAGGCGTCGCAGCTGTTTGGCGCGACGCCTGCAAGCAATCAACGAAACGCCGGCACCACCTGCTCGATAAACAGTGCCAACGACTTCTTCTTCTCGGCATGGGGCAGGCTGTTGTCGCACCAGAAGCTGAACTCATCCACGCCCAGTTCCTGGTAGTAGCGGATGCGCGGGATGATTTCTTCGGCGGTGCCGATCATCGCGGTCTTGTGCAGGCTGTCCAGCTCGAACTCCGGGCGGGCGGCGAATTTTTCTTCCGGGCTCGGTGCCAGGAAGCCATTCACCGGCACCTCTTTATTGCCGAACCAGGCATCGAAGGTGCGATAGAACTTCGAGATCGCCTTGGCCCCGACTTTCCAGCCGTCCGGATCATCGGCGGCATGCACGTGGGTGTGGCGCAGCACCATCAGTTGCGGGCGCGGTACGCCGGGATTGTTGTCGAGGGCGGCCTGGAATTTGTTTTTCAGGTCGAGGACTTCTTCGTCGCCCTTCATCAGCGGCGTGACCATCACGTTGCAGCCGTTGGCGACTGCGAAGTTGTGCGAGTCCGGGTCGCGGGCGGCGATCCACATCGGCGGGTTGGGCTGCTGGATCGGCTTGGGCACGCTGGTGGAGGTGGGGAATTTCCAGATGTCGCCGTCGTGGGCATAGTCGCCTTTCCACAACGCACGCACCACCGGCACCATCTCACGCAGCGCCTGGCCGCCGCTGGAAGCGGGCATGCCGCCGGCCATGCGGTCGAATTCGACCTGGTAAGCACCACGGGCCAGGCCGACTTCCATGCGTCCGTTGCTGATCACGTCGAGCAAGGCGCATTCGCCCGCCACCCGCAGCGGGTGCCAGAACGGCGCGATGATGGTCCCGGCGCCCAGGTGAATGGTGGTGGTCTTGGCCGCGAGGTAAGCCAGCAGCGGCATCGGGCTCGGCGAGATGGTGTATTCCATGGCGTGGTGTTCGCCAATCCATACGGTGCTGAAACCGCCGGCCTCGGCCATCAGGGTCAGTTCGGTCAAGTCTTCGAACAACTGGCGGTGGCTGACACTTTCGTCCCAACGCTCCATGTGTACGAACAGGGAAAACTTCATGACGCTTACCTCTAATCTGTTGTTATTTTCCGCAAATACCGGGTTTGCAGGGAGGGTCAGGCAGGCACGGGCAGGGTACCCATTTTGCCGTGGCAATACACCAGTGGACCATTGGCCTGCTCTGGCACGATCAGGTTCTTTACCGAGCCGACCATAATCGCGTGGTCGCCGCCTTCATATTCGCGCCACAGCTCACACTCGATCACTGCAGTGGCATTCGCCAGGATCGGGTTGCCCAGTGCGCTGAGCGTCCATTCGATGCCTTGGGCCTTGTCTTTGCCCTTGCGCGCGAAGGCGTAGGCTTCATTTTGCTGTCCGCCCGACAAGACGTGGATGGCAAAGTGCCTGTTCTTGATCAGAATGGGATAGGAGTCGGAGCTGTAATTGGGGCAGAACAGCACCAGGGCCGGGTCCATGGACAGCGAGCTGAACGCGCTGGCGGTGAGGCCGACGATCTGCCCGTCGTCATCGAGCGTGGTAATCACGGTGACCCCGGAAGGAAACGAACCCATCACTTGTTTGTAGATGGTGGCATCGATCATGTGACGGTCCTCTGGCGGTGAAACGGTTTTTATCGGCTTGTAGGTATGATGGTATACCGTAATACAAAGCTTGCAAGCGCTTTTTTAAATCCCTGATAAACGTCTTTTGTGGCGAAATATTCAATGAATACGGGGTGTTAGGTTTAAAAATCAAGGAATCAATACGACAAGGAACCGGATCAGTTGCAGGTAAAACCAGCGGATCAGTCTTGTGAAAATGTTGGAATACCATAATATGGTGTTCATCTGAGGGGCGGCCAGAGAGCTCCCCCGGTTTGGCGTCAAACAACTATAAGATCAGACAAACGCGAGTTCATTTCCATGCCCCAGATGTCCCGGCAAGACCCCCTGATCGAGCATCACACGGTCGATTACGTCCCCCTCGCAGAGCGCCATGGAAAGGCCCGCGACCTGTTCACCTTATGGTTCAGCACCAACATCGCACCACTGCCGATCGTCACCGGTGCCATGGTGGCCCAAGTGTTCCATCTCAATCTGGCGTGGGGCCTGCTGGCGATTGCCCTCGGGCATTTGCTCGGCGGCATCGTGATTGCCCTCGCATCGGCCCAGGGCCCGCGCATGGGCATCCCGCAGATGGTGCAGAGCCGTGGCCAGTTCGGCCGTTACGGCGCGCTGTTGATCGTGTTCTTTGCCGCGCTGATCTACATCGGATTTTTCATCTCCAATATCGTCCTGGCCGGCAAGTCCATCGTTGGCATCGTGCCGTCGGTGCCGGTGCCGGCGAGCATCCTGATCGGCGCCCTCAGCGCCACCGCCATCGGCGTGATCGGCTACCGCTTTATCCATACCCTCAACCGCATCGGCACCTGGGTGATGGGCAGCGCGTTGCTGGCCGGTTTTATCTACATCTTCGCCCATGACTTGCCGGCAGATTTCCTGACCCGTGGCGGCTTCAACGCCGCTGGCTGGTTGGCCACCGTGTCGCTGGGGGTGATCTGGCAGATCAGCTTTTCGCCCTACACCAGCGACTACTCGCGCTACCTGCCGGCGGATATCGGCATCACCCGGCCGTTCATTGCGACCTACTTGGGCGCCACCCTTGGCACCATCCTGTCCTTCGCCTTTGGCCTGGTAGCTGCACTGGCCACGCCCGAAGGCACCGAAGCCATGGTCGCGGTCAAGCAAGCCACCGGCTGGCTGGGGCCGATCCTGATGGTGCTGTTCCTGCTCAATATCATCAGCCACAACGCCCTGAATCTGTACGGCGCGGTGCTGTCGATCATCACCTCGGTGCAGACCTTCGCCAGCCAGTGGACCCCGAGCATCAAGGTGCGCGTGCTGCTGTCGGGCGTGGTCCTGGCCGGTTGCTGCGTGGTGGCGTTGGGTGCCTCGGCGGACTTCATCTCGCAATTTATCGGCCTGATCCTCGCGCTGTTGCTGGTGCTGGTGCCGTGGGCGTCGATCAACCTGATCGACTTCTACGTCATCAAGCGCGGGGTCTATGACATTGCCTCGATCTTCCGGGCCGATGGCGGGGTGTATGGGCGTTTCAACCTGCATGCGATCGTGGCGTACTTCATCGGCATCATCGTGCAACTGCCGTTTGCCAATACGTCGCTGTATGTGGGGCCGTGGGCCAACCTGGTGGAAGGCGCGGACCTGTCGTGGCTGGTGGGACTGGTGGTGACGTGCCCGTTGTATTACTGCCTGGCGACACGTCAACACACCCGGAAGATCAGGGCGGCGCGGTTGGGCTACACCGACTGAGCCACTCCGCCGAACTCCTCCAACGCATCCCGCAGCGCGCCCTCGAAGTATTCCTTCGAGGCGCGATCCCAGAGGATATGAAACGCCGGCAGCTCCACACTCCCTGTGTGGATGACAATCGCATTGACCCGCGCCACTGACGTCTGCGCCACCATCCCGGGCTTGAACGCCGGGTCACTCAAGTCAACCCCGCACAGCTTGGCCATCACCCGCGCAATCACCCCCCCGCTGAGCCGCACGCAGGCATGGCTGTCCTGGCGCGGCAGCAGGTAGTTGGCACGGTGGTCCAGTTCCCAACGCGCTTCTTCATCGGCAATCCGTTGCCCCTGATCCTGCGGGCTGCCCAGCACCAGGTATTCGTTCTGCGACAGGCGCGCCACCCAGCTGCCGTCCGCTTGTGCGCTGGCTTGGTTGGGCGCGCCCGGCAACGTGAAGCCGCGCGCCGTGAGGTACTCGGCGCTTTGTGCGCCGCGAAAGCCGACCCGGGGCAGGTCGGTCTGGTCCTGCAACTGGCAGGGCGGCGTGAACAATTCGTGGGCTTTCAGACTGGTCATGGCTTAACCCTCCTGGCGTTGGTTGGTGGGGTCGAAGAACGGCAGTTGCACCACCTCGGCCTGGACGACGATGCCGCCCTCGACGCGAATCGGAATGCGCTGCCCCGGTGTGCTCTGGTCGATCCCGGCGTAGGCCAGGCCGATGATGCGGCCCAGGCTGGTGGAGTATTCGCAGGAGGTGACGTTGCCGCTGATGTCCGCGCCGTTGAGTACCAGGTGGCCTTCCAGCGGTTGCACGCTGCCCTTGGGCAGGCTGAAGCCCACCAGTTTGCGTTTCAGCGGCTGGGCTTCGAGGATGTCCACCGAGCGGCGGCCGACGAAGAACGGCTTGTTGCGGCTGACCGCCCAGCCCATGTCGATTTCTGCCGGGTGAGTCATGCCGTCGGTGTCCTGGCTGATGATCACGTGGCCTTTTTCCAGGCGCAGCAGGCGTTGGGTTTCGACGCCGAAGGGGCGAATGTCAAAGGCCTTGCCGGCCGTCATCAACGCGTCCCACAACGCCAGGCCGTGGCGTGCCGGTACGTGGATTTCATAGCCCAGCTCGCCGACAAACCCGACCCGCAGCAAGCGCGCCTTGATCCCGGCCACCGTGCCCTGGCGCACGCCCAGGTAGGGGAAGCCTTCGGCACTGAGGTCGAGGTCGTTGCACACCTGCTCCAGCACCTTGCGCGAATCCGGCCCGGCCACGTTCACCGCACAGATCGCTGCCGTGACGTTGGTCACGTCCACGTCCAGGCGCCACTGTGCGTTCCACTTGAGCATCTGCTGGTAGATGCGGTCGACGCCGCTGGTGGTGGCGGTGACGTAGAAATGCTTGTCGGCCAGCCGCGCGCACACGCCGTCGTCGATCACCACGCCGTGTTCGTTGGTCATCAGCGCATAACGCGAACGGCCCACCGGCTGCTTGAGGAACGCGAAGGTGTACATGCGGTTGAGCAATTCGGCGGCGTCCGGGCCGCGCACGTCCAGGCCACCGAGTGTGGACACATCGATCAGACCGACCTTGTTACGCACATGCAGCGCTTCGGCCTGCATGCACGCTTCGCGGTCCTGGGGCTTGCCGTAATAGGCCGGGCGCTGCCAGATACCGGCGGGCATCATCTTCGCCCCGGCTTGCACATGGCGCGCGTGCATCGGCGTTTGGCGGTAGGGGTCGAAGGCGCGTCCGGCGACATGGGCGAGTTTCTCCGCCACGAACGGCGGGCGTGCGGTGGTGACCCCGGTTTCGCTGATCGTGCGCTGGGTCGCCCAGGCCACCAGCCGTGCGGTCGGCAGCGCCGAGTGACGTCCCTGGGACGGACCCATGCCGACCGTGGAGTAACGCTTGACCAACTGCACATCGCGGTAGCCGATGCGGGTGGCGTTGACGATATCCGCCACTTGCAGGTCTTCGTCGAAGTCGACGAAATCCTTGCCCTTGGGGTGCGGGAAGATCGGCCAGTGGAAGTTGACCTGGGCTTCGCTGCGCAGCGCTGCAGGCGGGCTCGGGCTGTTCAAACCGAGGGCGCACAGGCTGTCGGCGGCGGCGTTGGACCCATCCGCCAGCACATTGTCCAGTTGATGCCGACCGTGTACGGAACCGGCCACGCCCAGGTTGCGCGGCAGGCCACTGAGGCTGAACTCCGCTCGCGAGTCGTCATAGGCCAGCTTGCCACCGGCCTGGCATAGCAGCTGATAGACCGGCATATAACCGGCCGACATGCACAGCAGGTCGCAGTCGATCACTTGCCCGCTGGCGCTGACCTGGCCCTGGCCGGTGATCTGGCGCACATCGACGCCTTTCACATGGCGCAGGCCTTTTTCATGCAGGGCCTCGAACACGGTGCTGTTGCTCAGGCACGGGATCTTGCGCTGGGCCAGGGCACCCGGCAGGGCTTTGTCCGCCGGGGCGTGACGCAGGTCGATCACGGCGGCCACGTCCACGCCCTGGTCATGCAGGTCGAGGGCGGCGAGGTAGCCGTCATCGTTGCCGGTGAGTACTACTGCGCGCTTGCCGGGCTTGACCGCATAGAGCTTCATCAGGCGTTGCGCGGCGCTGGTGAGCATCACCCCCGGCAGGTCGTTATTGCGGAAGACCACCGGTTGGTCGAACGAACCGCTGCACACCAGGCACTGTTGCGCGCGCACTTTGTACAGGCGCTTGCCCTGGATCACCGGCAGGTAGTTGTCGGTGAACCAGGCATTGCAGGTGGCGTCGGTGAGCACCTGGATATTCGCGTGTTGCTGCACCGCGCCGAGCAACTCGCGGCGCAGGGTGTCGGCACGGGTGCCGGCAATATCGAAGCGCGCGTAGGTCAGCGACCCGCCGAGGATCGGCTGCTGCTCGATCAGCAGCACCTTGGCGCCGGCATTCGCGGCGGTCAGCGCGGCCTGCAAGCCAGCGGGGCCGGCGCCGATCACGGCGAGGTCGGTGAACAGGTAGGCCTTGTCGTAGTACTCGGGTTGGAACGTCAGGTCGAGCACGCCCAGGCCGGCCTTTTTGCGGATGATCGGCTCCCAGACTTTCCACATGCCCTTGGGCTTGTAGAACGAACGGTAGTAGAAACCCACTGGCATGAACCTGGAGAACTTGCCCAGGTAGGCGTCCTTGTCGTTATCCAGCGAGCCGTTGACGTTCTGCGCCGTCACCGCCAGGCCGGCGGACAGCGCGTGGGCATCGGCCAATACGTTGGGTTCGCGAGGCAGTTGCACCAGGCTGTTGGCGTCATGGCCGGCCATGGTCAATGGGCCGCGTGGGCGGTGGTACTTGAACGAACGCGACATCAGGAAGCGCCCGTTGGCGAGCAGCGCGCTGGCGATGCTGTCGCCCTGCAAACCTTGGTAGGGCAGGCCGTCGAAACTGAAATCGAGTGGCTGGTCACGCTGGATCAGCAGGCCCATGGGGGCGGGGAGGCGGTTCATCCGGCGATCTCCTTGGCGGTGGTGAAGTCGACGCGGGTAGTGAACACTTCGCGCGGATCGAAGGTGCGCAGGATCTCGTCGGTGACCGTGTGGCGCTCGGCGAGGAACCAGTAACTGGACGGCGTGTGCATCCACCATTCGCGCACCACACCGGCGAGGTTATCGGTGTTGAACACGTAGTCGGCCCATTCGGCATCGCTGCAGGTCAGCGGGTCGGGCATCGGTTTGAATTCACCGCCGTAGGTGAACTCGCTGATATTGCGCGGCCCGTTGAGCGGGCAAATCATGATTTTCATCGTCTGCTCTCCGTCAGTGGCTGGCCGCTGTGGCGCCCATTTCGTTGACTTGCTGGAAGGTCGAGAAACGTTCGAGGCCGAAGGGCTTGATCAAGTCCGGCACCTTGCCGCCGCTGGCGACCAGCTCGGCCATGGTCTTGCCGCAGATCGGCGTGGCCTTGAAGCCCCAGGTGCCCCAGCCGGCGTCGAGGTAGTAATTCTTCAGCGGCGACAGGCCCATGATCGGGCTGTAGTCGGGGGTCATGTCGGTGATCCCGGCCCACTGGCGCATCAACTTGGCGTTGGCCAGGAACGGAAACATCTCGATGGCATGGGCCAACAGGCTTTCCTTGAGGTCCAGGGTCGAGCGCGTGTTGAACAGCGGGTACGGGTCGGAACCGCCACCGAACACCACTTCGCCACGGCTGGTTTGCTGCACGTAGCAGTGCAGGGCCGAGGAACTCACCAACGGGTCGAGGAACGGCTTGAACGGCTGGGTGACCATGGCCTGCAACGGGAAGGTCTGGATCGGCGAACGGATACCGGCCTTGGCCATCAGCAGCGAGCTGTGCCCGGCAATCGCCTGCACCGCGCAGCCGCACCGGATGGTGCCGCGATTGGTTTTCACCGCGGTGATGGCACCGTTCTCGATCACCAGGTCCTGCACTTCAGTGAGCTGATGGATTTCCACGCCGCGCTTGGCCGCCTGCTTGGCGTAGCCCCAGGCCACGGCATCGTGACGCGCGGTCGCGCCGTCGATATGCCAGAGCCCGGCGATCACCGGCAAGTGGCCGGGGTCGAGGTTGAGGCTGGGCACCAGCTCGCGGATCTGCTGGCGGTCGATCATCTCGGTACGCCCGCCGAAGTGCTTGTTGACCTCGGCGCGCTGGCGGAACGAACGCACGGTGGCGTCGGTGTGGGCCAGGGTCAGTTGGCCGCGCTCGGAGTACATGATGTTGAAATCGAATTCGTTGGACAGCGACTGGAACATCTTCACCGACTCGGCATAGAAACGAACGCCTTCGCTGGTGAGGTAGTTGGAGCGGATCACCGCCGTATTGCGCGCGGTATTGCCGCCGCCCAGGTAGGCCTTTTCCAGCACCGCTATATTGGTGATGCCGTGGTACTTGGCCAGGTAGTAGGCCGTCGCCAGGCCATGGCCACCGGCGCCGATGATCACCACGTCGTAACTCGACTTGAGTTCCTTGGGCGGTGGCAGGTCCACCTCCACCGGGTACTCCGAACTCAGCCCGTATTTCAATAGATTGAATGGCATACGGCCTCCGATTGGCTGCGTAGGGCGTGGTGTTGCGCCAGGGCGGCGGCCACGGTGTTTTTCATCAGGAAGGCAATGGTCATCGGCCCGACACCGCCGGGCACCGGGGTGATGGCGGCGACATGGGGCAGGGCGCTGTCGAAGTCGACATCACCCACCAGGCGGCTGCGGCCGTCGTCGTCGATGCGGTTGATGCCGACATCGATCACCACCGCGCCGGGCTTCAACCAGCTCGCGTCAATCAAGCGGGCGCGGCCCACGGCGGCGATCACGATATCGGCCTGGCGACACAGGGCCTGGGCGTCGTGGCTGCGCGAATGCAGCACGGTCACCGAGCAATCCGCCTTGAGCAGCAGCGCGGCCATGGGCTTACCGACGATGTTCGAACGGCCGATTACCACCGCGTGTTTGCCACGCAGGTCGCCGCAGGTTTGCTCCAACAGATACAGGCAACCGCTCGGGGTGCATGGCGTGAGCACTGCGCGGCCCTGGCTGAGGCCACCGACGTTCTGGCTGTGAAACCCGTCGACGTCCTTGTCCGGCGCGATGGCCTCCAGGGCGCGCAGTTCGTCCATCTGCGCCGGCAACGGCAATTGCAGGAGGACGCCGTGGATCGCCGGGTCGGCATTCAATTGGCCGATCAGGATCAACAAGTGTTCGGTGCTGGTATCGCCGGGCAGGCGATGCTCCACGGAGCGGATGCCCACCTCTTCGGCGCGCAGGATCTTGTTGCGCACATAGACCTGGCTGGCCGGGTCGCTGCCCACCAGGATCACCGCCAGCGCCGGTTGAATAGCCTGCCCATGCAGCCGCGCCACGTCCTCGCGCACTTGCAGCAGCACGCGCGCCGCGGCGGCTTTGCCGTCGATCAGTTTATGCGCGCTCACCGGAACACCACCGTTCTGTCCTGATTGAGGAAGACCCGGTGCTCCAGGTGGTACTTGACCGCCTTGGACAGGGCCACGGTTTCGGTGTCGCGGCCGATGGCGACCAGGTCGTCGGGCTTGTACACGTGGTCGACGCGCTGCACTTCCTGCTCGATGATCGGGCCCTCATCCAGGTCGCTGGTCACATAGTGCGCGGTGGCACCGATCAACTTCACACCGCGTTGATACGCCTGGTGATAGGGCTTGGCACCCTTGAACCCGGGCAGGAACGAATGGTGGATATTGATCGCCCGCCCCGACAGTTGCCGGCACAGGTCGTCGGAGAGGATCTGCATGTAGCGCGCCAACACCACCAGCTCGGTGCGGGTGTCGTCGACGATCTTCATCAGCTCGGTTTCCTGCGCGGCCTTGTTGTCCCTGGACACCGGCAGGTAGATAAAGCGAATGCCCTCGCGCTCGGCCATCGGCCGCAGGTCGAGGTGGTTGGAGACGATGGCGGTGATGGTCATGTCCATCTCGCCCTTGTGGTAGCGGTAGAGCAGGTCGGTGAGGCAGTGGTCGAACTTGCTCACCATCAGCATCACGCGCATCGGCTCGCGGGTGTCGTGCAGCTCCCACTGCATGTCGAAGGCCTGGGCGACATCGGCGAAACCGTCTCTGATCTCTTGCAGGTCGCCTGTGTGGCCATCGTTGAAACGGAACACGGCACGCATGAAAAAGCGGCCGCTGAAGTCATCATCGAACTGCGCCATTTCCCCGATGTAGCACGCCTTGTCCGCCAGGTAAGTGGTGACGGCAGCGACGATGCCGGACACGGCGGGGCACGTCACCTTGATGATGAAATGGTTTTTTTCGTGTTGCATGACACGTCCTCGGGATGATGGCGGCAGCTCATCGCATAGCGAAAAAATGTCTGAGGACAGCAGGCTCATTCCTTGAGCGCGTTTTCTTGTGGGGAATAAAATATTCCTGAAGTGGCTTTATAGGGGAATGGGGGCAGGGCGTCCAGGGTTTTTGGGAAAGTTTTTTAACTGAGGGGAAATTTTTGGGCTGGGCGCCACCAGTCACTATAGGACTTCGCCCCACACTCGCGGGTGGACGCGGTTAGAAATGGGGGAGGGGGGCTTGCCCCCGATGGCGGCCTCTGGGCCGACTATTTTTTTGGATTGGACCGGGTACATATCCGTTGCTGCGGTAACGGCGGCTTAGGGTTCCGCCCTTACGGCGGCTCACTTTTGGAAAGGCCCAAAAGTAAGCAAAAGGCCTTCGCCCCAACACTCGGTGCCTCGCCTAGGCTCGGCATGCCCTCACTCCGGCTTTGGAGCGTGGGCCGCCGCGATGGGCCATCCATGGCCCAGCGCGGCTAACCCGGCGTCCTGCCGGGTTACCCACGCTCCAAAGCCTGCGTTCGGCCAGCGTGTTTGACGGGGCGATGCCAAATCAAAAACAAAAGCGAGGCGGCCTTAAAGCCGACCTGATTATTGAAGCGTACGCGGTGTGGCTTCTACTTCCTTAATCGCTGACGAAGTCAGCAATCTTTTGATCTGGCTCTGGCTTTTGATCTTGATCTCAGGCGCCCCGTTAACCACGCTGGCCGAACGCAGGCTTGAA
>NZ_FKLB01000056.1:0-12340 GCF_900067035.1 Pseudomonas sp. 1 R 17 | reverse complement strand
TCGGGCATACCGAGCCTAGGCGAGGTACCGAGTGGTGGGGCAAGAGCCCTTTGGTTACTTTGGGGCTTTTCCAAAGTGACCCGCCGTAAGGGCGAAACCAATAGCCGCCGTTACCGCAGCAACGGATATGTACTCACCCAAACCCCAAAAAGCGGTCGGCCCAAAGGCCGCCACGGAACCAAGCTCCCTCACCCCAAAGAGATTTTTCAGCCTGAAAGTTGTGTAGATACCCATGCCCCGATGAGGGCGTGTCAGTTGATGCATCTGTGGCTGACCCACTGCAATCGGGGGCAAGTCGAACCGTCGCACCGCCCCTCCCACAGGTTGATCTGCATACATCCGGTAGACCTTGCTCCGATGTTTGATCTTAGCCGGCCGTGACCTGAACAACGGATATGCCCACGATCACTCCTTATCCCCCCCATAATTCATGATCGACAACAACCGAATCGGCACCCGCACCAACTCCTCCGGCCCATGGGGAATCTCGCCCTCAAACGTCAAGCTGTCCCCGGCCTCCATCCGATACAGCTGGTTGCCATGCCGGTAAATCAACTCCCCCTCCAGCAAATGCAGAAACTCCGTCCCTGGATGGGCAAAGGTCGGAAACTCCTCACTGGCGTCATCCATGCTGACCATGTACGCCTCGAAGCTCTTCTTCGGTCCGCGCGTGTGGTTGAGCAGGTGATAGGTATGCCCCTTCTCGGTCCCCCGGCGCACCACTTCCATGCCCTGGTCGGCCTTGACCAGCAAGGCGCTGCCATCCTGCTGGTCGTATTCGCTGAATAACTTCGATAACGGCAGCCCGAGCACATCGCACAGGCGGCTCAAGGTATCGAGGCTGGTGGAGACCTGGGCGTTCTCGATCTTGCTCAACATGCCCTGGCTGATATCGGCAATCTTCGCCACGTCGGACAGCTTCAGGTCCTGGGCCTGGCGCTGGCGTTTGATCTGCAGCCCCAGGTATTGCTCGAGCTTGAGGCGCGGGGCGGTTTCGGTGGACATGATCATCGGCTCCTGCACGGTTTCCGTTCAGTAATATTATTTTCGCACTGGGAAAGTGCAAGGTCTGGCGCTTGAAGGCCACCCCGCTGTGCGTATTCCTGCGGGGAAAAGAATTTTCCCATATATACAGCACAAAAGCGCAGCTCCACCCACTTCGATGTGTCGATCGCGATTATGGCAAGGGTATTGCATTCCTGTAGGGAAACTAACTTTCTTTTTAGGAATAAAAAGACAGCCTAGGCCCACCCACACGGTTTTGCCTTTCGCGAGGAGTGACACGCAATGTTGCCAGCAGAAACCCAGCGCATCATCGATAAGCACGGGATCAAATACGTGCTTGCGCAGTTTGTGGATATACACGGTGCGGCCAAGACCAAGTCGGTGCCCATCTGCGGGCTCAAGACGGTGGCCGAAGAGGGCGCGGGGTTTGCCGGGTTTGCCATCAGTGGCATGGGCATGGAGCCCCATGGTCCGGACTTCATGGCGCGCGGCGATCTGTCGACCTTGACCCCGGTCCCCTGGCAGCCAGGTTATGGGCGCGTGGTGTGCGTCGGGCATGTCGACGGCAAGCCTCATCCCTACGACAGCCGCTACGTGCTGCAGCAACAAGTGCAGCGCCTGCAGGACAAGGGCTGGACGCTGAACACCGGCCTGGAGCCCGAGTTCAACCTGATGCGCCGCGACGAGCAGGGCAAGCTGCAACTGGTGGACCCCAGCGACAACCTCGACAAGCCTTGCTACGACTACAAGGGCCTGTCGCGTTCGCGGGTGTTCCTCGAGCGCCTGACCGAAGCCTTGCAGGCGGTGGATTTCGAGGTCTATCAAATCGACCACGAGGACGCCAACGGCCAGTTCGAGATCAATTACACCTACAGCGACGCCTTGACCTCCGCCGACCGTTTCACCTTCTTCCGCATGGCCGCCGGCGAGATCGCCAATGACCTGGGCATGATCTGCTCCTTCATGCCCAAACCCGACCCGAAGCGCGCCGGCAACGGCATGCATTTTCACCTGTCGATCAGCAGCTTTGATAACAAAAACCTGTTCCATGACGCCAGCGACCCGAGCGGCATGGGCCTGTCGAAACTCGCCTATCACTTCGCCGCCGGCTTGCTCGCCCATGGCCCGGCGCTGTGTGCGTTCGCCGCGCCCACGGTCAACTCCTACAAGCGCCTGGTGGTCGGCAACTCGTTGTCCGGTGCCACCTGGGCCCCGGCCTTTATTGCGTTTGGCGCCAACAACCGCTCGGCCATGGTGCGCGTGCCGTATGGCCGCCTGGAGTTCCGCCTGCCGGATGCCGGCTGCAACCCCTACCTGGTCAGCGCCGCGATCATCGCCGCAGGCCTGGACGGTATCGATCGCCAGCTGGAAATCGACCACGTCTGCAACGAAAACCTCTACAGCCTGAGCCTTGAGCAGATCGCCGAGCGCGGCATCAAGACCCTGCCGCAATCCCTCAAGGAAGCCTGCGACGCGCTGGAAGCCGACGCGCT
Organism: Pseudomonas sp. 1 R 17; assembly: GCF_900067035.1. NCBI lineage: Bacteria > Pseudomonadati > Pseudomonadota > Gammaproteobacteria > Pseudomonadales > Pseudomonadaceae > Pseudomonas > Pseudomonas sp. 1 R 17. Next base: position 9,842 of record NZ_FKLB01000056.1, on the reverse strand, counting down.
GTTCGCCGAAATGCTCGGCCCGCAGATCGTGGGCGAGTTCATCAAGCTCAAGCGCATGGAGTGGGTGGAGTACAGCCGCCATGTGAGCGACTGGGAAATCCAGCGCTATACCGAATTTTTCTGACACCGTGTGACGGAGACTTGTTATGTGTGGAATCGTAGGCCTGTACCTGAAGAATCCGCAGCTGGAACCCCAGCTCGGCCAGCTGTTTGAACCCATGCTGCAAGCCATGACCGACCGTGGCCCGGACAGCGCCGGTTTCGCCATCTACGGCGATGAAGTCGCCGATGGCTGGGTCAAGCTGACCCTGCAAGCCACCACCGAAGCCTTCGATTGGAAAGGCTTGATGGGCGAGCTGGAAGGGCGCCTCGGCTGTTCCCTGGACTGGTTCCAGAACGCCAGCGCCGCCGTATTGAAGATCCACGCCGACGAAACCCCGGTGCGCCTGGCCCTGGCCGAACTGGCGCCGAGCGTGCGCATCATGAGCGCCGGGCAGAGCATCGAGATCCTCAAGGGCATGGGCCTGCCCCAGGAAATTTCCCAGCGTTTCGGCCTGGCAAACATGCAGGGCAGCCACATCATCGGCCACACCCGCATGGCCACCGAAAGCGCGGTGACCATGGAAGGCAGCCACCCGTTCTCCACCGGCGCCGACCTGTGCCTGGTGCACAACGGCTCGCTGTCCAACCACTTTCGCCTGCGCCAGGAACTCAAGCGCGAAGGCATCCACTTCGAAACCGACAACGACACCGAAGTCGCCGCCGGCTACCTGACCTGGCGCCTGCAACAGGGCGACTCGCTCAAAGAGGCGTTGGACCATTCCCTGGAAGACCTCGACGGCTTCTTCACCTTCGCCATCGGCACGCGCAACGGCTTTGCGGTGATCCGCGACCCGATTGCGTGCAAGCCGGCGATCTTGGCCGAGACCGACGACTACGTCGCCATGGCCTCCGAATACCAGGCGCTGTCGAGCCTGCCGGGTATCGAGAACGCGCGGATCTGGGAGCCGGCACCGGCCACGTTGTACATCTGGGAACGCCCGTCAGCTTAAGGAGCGCACACATGAAAACCATCGATCTTTCCACCGCCACCGTGCGTGACCTCAACCAGGCGCTGCACGCCCAGGCCATCGACAACGAGTGGCGCGTGACCCATTCCAACGGCAAGCACAACCTCGCGGTGGGGGTGAACCAGGCCGTGTCCATCGATATCGAGGGCCACGCCGGCTACTACTGCGCGGGCATGAACCAGCAGGCCTCGATCACCGTGCACGGCAATGTCGGCGTGGGCTGCGCCGAGAACATGATGTCCGGCTCGGTGCGCGTCAAAGGCAGCGCGTCCCAGGCGGCCGGGGCCACGGCCCATGGCGGTCTGCTGGTGATCGAGGGCGACGCGGGCGCGCGTTGCGGGATCTCCATGAAGGGCATCGACATCGTCGTCGGCGGCAGCATTGGCCATATGAGCTGCTTCATGGGCCAGGCCGGGCGCCTGGTGGTGTGCGGCGACGCCGGCGATGCGCTGGGGGATTCGCTCTACGAAACCCATATCTACGTGAAAGGCACGGTGGAGTCCCTGGGCTCGGACTGCGTCGAAAAAGAGATGCGCAGCGAGCACCTGCAAGAGTTGCAGGAACTGCTCGACCGCGCCGGTTTCGCCCACCAGGCGGCGGATTTCAAGCGCTACGGCTCGGCCCGTCAACTCTACAACTTCAAAGTCGATAACGCCTCCGCGTACTGATCAGGAGCTCCACCATGACTGAACAAACCCCTCCGGTCCTGCGCGAGTCGGCCACCTTCGACCGCCTGACCATCCAGGAAATCCAGCGTGCCGCCGAAACCGGCATCTACGACATTCGCGGTGGCGGCACCAAGCGCAAGCTGCCGCACTTCGATGACTTGCTGCTGCTCGGCGCCAGCGTGTCGCGCTACCCGCTGGAAGGCTATCGCGAGAAGTGCGGCACCGATGTGATCCTCGGCAACCGCTTCGCCAAGAAGCCGATCCACCTGAAGATCCCGGTGACCATCGCCGGTATGAGTTTCGGTGCATTGTCGGCCAACGCCAAGGAAGCCCTGGGCCGTGGTGCGACCATCGCCGGCACCAGCACCACCACCGGTGACGGCGGCATGACCCCGGAAGAGCGCGGCCAGTCCCAGCACCTGGTGTATCAGTACCTGCCATCACGCTACGGCATGAACCCGGATGATTTGCGCAAGGCCGACGCCATCGAGATCGTCCTCGGCCAGGGCGCCAAGCCCGGCGGTGGCGGCATGTTGCTCGGCATGAAAGTCACCGAGCGTGTGGCCGGCATGCGCACCTTGCCGATCGGCGTGGACCAGCGCAGCGCCTGCCGCCACCCGGACTGGACCGGCCCCGACGACCTGGCGATCAAGATTGCCGAGCTGCGCGAAATCACCGATTGGGAAAAACCGATCTACGTGAAAATCGGCGCGAGCCGGCCGTATTACGACGTGAAGCTGGCGGTCAAGGCCGGTGCCGATGTGATCGTGCTCGACGGCATGCAAGGCGGCACCGCCGCGACCCAGGAAGTGTTTATCGAGCATGTGGGCATCCCGATTTTGTCGGCCATCCCGCAAGCGGTACAGGCTTTGCAAGAGATGGGCATGCACCGCAAGGTCCAGTTGATCGTGTCGGGCGGGATCCGCAACGGTGCCGATGTGGCCAAGGCCATGGCGATGGGCGCGGATGCGGTCGCCATCGGCACGGCGGCGCTGATTGCCCTGGGTGACAACCACCCACGGCTGGACGCGGAACTGAAAAAGATCGGCTCGGCCGCCGGCTTCTATGACGACTGGCAAAACGGCCGCGACCCGGCCGGCATCACCACCCAGGACCCGGAGCTGTCCAAGCGCCTCGACCCGGTGGAAGGCGGGCGGCGGTTGGCCAACTACCTGCGGGTGATGGTGCTGGAGGCGCAGACCATGGCCCGTGCGTGCGGCAAGTCGCACCTGCACAACCTCGACCCCGAGGACCTGGTGGCGCTGACAGTGGAATCGGCCGCCATGGCGCGGGTGCCGCTGGCGGGGACCAGTTGGGTGCCGGGTTCCGGTTACTGAGTTTACCCCCCCTGTAGGAGCGAGCTTGCTCGCGAAGATCGTCAACGATAACGCTGGCACCCTGGATGAACGCGTTGCCTGGACGTTTTTCGCGAGCAAGCTCGCTCCTACACACTTCTGTTGCAGGAGCTTTGAACATGATCAATCGTCTTCTCGGCAAATCCCTTATTGGCTTATTGGCGACCGGTGCACTTGTGCCCCTCGCCCAGGCCGCCGACGCCCCCACCTTGAACACCGGCAGCACCGCCTGGATGGTCACCGCCGCCGTGCTGGTGCTGTTCATGTGCTTGCCGGGGCTCGCGTTGTTCTACGGTGGCCTGGTCCGTGCGAAAAACATGCTTTCGCTGTTCACCCAGTGCTTCGGCATTGCCGGCTTGGTGGGCGTGCTGTGGGTGATCTACGGCTACAGCATGGTGGTCGACACCACCGGCATGGTCGAAGGGCAGGTGACCTTCAACAGTTTTGTCGGCGGCCTGAGCCGCGCCTTTCTGGCGGGCATGACCCCGGAGAGCCTGGTGGGGGATATTCCGGAAGGGGTGTTCGTGACCTTCCAGATGACCTTCGCCATCATCACCCCGGCCCTGATCGCCGGCGCTTTTGCCGAGCGCATGAAATTTTCGGCGGCGCTGCTGTTCATGGCCCTCTGGTTCACCCTGGTCTATGCCCCGGTGGCGCATATGGTCTGGGGCGGTTCGGGGGCCTTGATGCATAACTGGGGCGTGCTCGACTTTGCCGGCGGCACCGCCGTGCACATCAATGCCGGTGTGGCTGCGCTCGCTGCGTGCCTGATCCTCGGCAAGCGCAAGGGCTACCAGAACACGCCGATGCCGGCGCATAACCTCAGCCTGACCATGGCCGGCGCGGCGATGCTCTGGGTCGGCTGGTTCGGCTTCAATATCGGCTCCGGTGGCGGCCTCAGCGGCACCTCGGGCATCGTCATGCTCAACACTCAGTTGGGCGCCTGCGCGGGGATTCTCGGCTGGATGTTCACCGAGTGGTTCAAGGTCGGCAAGCCCAGTGCCCTCGGCCTGGCCAGCGGCGCGTTGGCCGGCCTGGTGGGGATCACCCCGGCGTGTGCCTACGTGGGCGTCGGCGGTGCGTTGGCCATCGGCTTGTTGTGCGGGGTGTTCTGCTACTTGAGCGTGACGGTGTTGAAGCGCCGTTTCGGCTACGACGACAGCCTCGACGTGTTCGGCCTGCACGGCATTGGCGGGATGATTGGCGCGGTGTTGACTGGCGTGTTCTGTGTACCGTCCATGGGGGGCCTGGTGGAAGGTGTGACCATGGGCGGGCAGGTGGTTGCCCAGCTCAAGGGGGTGCTGCTGACTACGGTGTACTGTTTTGTGATCAGTTGGATCATCCTCAAGGGGGTCAATGCCCTGGTTGGCTTGCGTGCCCATGAGTCGGTGGAGGAGATGGGGTTGGACCTGGCCGAGCATAATGAGCGGGCCTACAACCACTGATCATTCCCCCTGAGTAAACGCAGCTCAAAATGTGGGAGGGGAGCTTGCTTCCGTGATGGCTCAGGAGCCGACGACTATCTAACTGATGCCCCGCTACCTAAATGTGGGAGGGGGCTTGCTCCCGATGGCGGCCTGACAGCCGACCAGGATGTTGGATCAGTTCGAGTACATATCCGTTGCTGCTGTCACGGCCGCTATGGGTTCCGCCCTTACGGCGGGTCACTTTTGGAAAAGAGCCCCAAAAGTAACCAAAAGGGCTCTTGCCCCACCACTCGGCACCTCGCCTAGGCTCGGTGTGCCCGTAATCCGACAGTGATGTGGGGGGGCCGCCGCCACGCGCCATCCATGGCGCGGGGCGGCTAAACCGGCATCCCTGCCGGTTTACCCCCCAAATCACTATCGGATTCCGGCCAGCGTGGTTAACGGGGCGCCTGAGATCAAGATCAAGATCAAGATCTAAAGCAAGATCAAGATCTACAGCAAGAGCAAGAGCGGCTCGCTTCGCATCGTGGTTAGCGTTGTGGATACCTAGGCGCCTACAGCGGTCTGTCGGTCAGCTTGGTTGTAGCTGAGCCACGGCCATCGGGGGCAAGTTCCCTCCCGCATTTGCCTTGCTGCGTTGCAGCTGGCTCGCCACCAGGGTGTTCTTCAGCAGGTAGGCAATCGTCATTGGCCCCACACCGCCGGGCACCGGTGTGATTGCGCTGGCCACGGTGCGTGCGCTGGCGTAATCCACATCCCCCACCAACCGTGTGCCGGTCTCGGTGGTGATGCGGTTGATCCCCACATCAATCACCACTGCGCCGGGCTTGAGCCAACTGGCGTCGATCAACTGCGGCCGGCCTACGGCGGCGACGACGATGTCGGCTAAACGGCACAACGCCGGGGCATCGACGCTGCGCGAGTGCACCACGCTGACCGAGCAGTTGGCCTGCAGCAGCAGGGTCGCCATGGGTTTGCCGACAATGTTCGAACGACCGATCACCACCGCGTGCAAGCCGCTCAAGTCGCCGCAGGTTTCGTGCAGCAGGCGCATGCAGCCGCTGGGCGTGCAGGGCGTGAGCACCTCGATGCCTTGCACCAGGCCACCGACGTTTTCGCGGTGGAAGCCATCCACATCCTTGATCGGGTCGATCGCGTGGATCACTGCCGCTTCGTCGATATGCGCCGGCAGCGGTAACTGCACCAGGATGCCGTTGACCGTCGTGTCGGCGTTCAACTGGGCAAGCAGGTCGAGCACCTGCGTCTGGCTGGCATCCTCCGGCAGCCGGTATTCCAGGGAGCGAATCCCGACTTCCTTGGCCCGCAGCAGCTTATTGCGCACGTAGACGTGGCTGGCCGGGTCATCGCCCACCAGCAATACCGCCAGGGCCGGGTAGATTTGCTGCGAGGCGAGCAGCAGGACCTCTTCGCGAACCTCGTCGAGCACCTGGGCAGAGATGGCCTTGCCGTCGATATCGCGGGCAAGCGTGGGGAGAGAGCTGGTCAAAAGCGTCACCGTTGTCTGGGGAAATAAGGCGCTGAGGGATAAGACTCCCTCAGCCATAGGCAGGCCGGAAGGCTCAGGCTACCAGTTGATGGCAGGCATACACCACCAGCACACCGGCGACCAGCGTGGCATAGGGCAGCCAGCCGGCGCGGCGCTGGCCGTCATCGGCCTGGATATACAGGTCGGTGAGCATGGCGGCGGGGAAGCGGCCCTTGTCCTGCACATAGTGGCGGTAGCAGAACACCGGCAGGATCAGCAGCGCCAACAGCAAGCCGGTGACCAGCGTGCCTGCGCCCCAGATGTCCGCGCCCAGGCCCATGCAGGCCAGGTTGACGAAACTCAGCACGCCGCCCGCCGCCAGCAGCACGGTGGGGGCTTTGTACGGGCGCACCCAGTCGGGGCGGTCCAGGCGGTGGATCCAGCCGGCATTGAGGTTGAGGAAGTTGAAGATGATGTAGCTGACGTTGGACGCCGCAAGCACGAATACGTAGTCCGACATCAGCAACAGCAGCAGGTTGAACGACAGGTCGGTCCACATCGCCGCGGTTGGCGCACCATGTTCGTTGGTGCGCCCCAAGTACTTGGGCAGCCAGCCATCCACCGAGGCCTGGTACAGGGTGCGCGACGAACCGGACATCGAGGTCATGATCGCCAGCAACGTCGCCAGCACCAGCATGATCAGCACGACATTGGCCACCACCTTGCCGCCGCCGATGCTGTCGGCCATCACCTGGCCAACGCCCATGCCGCTGTAGATCGCGGGCGAGAGCAGGCCGCTGTACACCGCGGGCGTCACGATTGCGCCACTGGCGTCGAGCACCGCCGGCGTCACCAGTTGGCCCAGCCCGAGGCTGCCTTGGAACGCCAGCGGCACCAGGGTGAACACCAGGATGCACAGCAGGCCGGCGTAGAAGATCGCCTTGAAGGTGTCGCGCTTGGGGTCCTTGAACTCACGGGTGTAGCACACCGCCGTTTCAAAGCCGTAGGTGGACCACGCCGCCATGAACAGCCCTCCGGCCATCAGTGACCAGCCGGACATATCCCACGGCCCATCGATGACTTGCCCGGCCGCGTCATGGGCCAGGGGGTACAGCGGCAGGAAGTTGGCCTGGGTCGCATCCCCGGTGAACAACGGCACCACGCCCACCAGCAGCAGCGGAATCAACGAGGTGACGCCGAGCACCAGGGTCAGGCGCGCCGACCGCAGGATGCCGCCGTGCTGCACGGCAAACACCGTGAGCAAAATCAACAAGCCAATGGCGAACGTCGCGTTGATGCGCAACGACAGGCCGCTCTTGACCCAGCCCAGGTCCAGCAGGGTCAGTTGCCAGGTGTTGATCAACGCATCGGCGGGAAACAGCGCCGTGAGGATATACCCCGCCGCCAGCCCCGAACCGATGGACAGCACCGGCGACCAGGCCAGCCAGTTGCACCACACTGACACCGGTGCGATCAGCTTGCTGTAGCGCACCCACGCCACCGCGCCGTACACCGAGGCGCCGCCGGATTTGTGCGGGAACAGCCCGGCGATCTCGGCGTAGGTGAAGGCCTGTATAAACCCGAACAGGATCGACACGATCCACACGATCCATGCCGGTTTGCCCACCGTGGCGGCGATCGCACCGATGGAGAACAACACCAGCGCGGGCACGCCACTGGCGACCCAGAAGGCCCCGCGCCAGTCGATCTTGCGGTGCAGGCTGCCCACCGAGCCGGCAGCCTGCGGTACAGCCTCGAACGTCGTCGCTTCCATCTTCGTATTCCCATGTCTGAATAGCGGTTAGGTTGGGGCAGTCAAAATGGGGTGGCACACACGTTTCGGGACGATCAGCTGCGCACCCGGCTTTTGTCCGGGTCGTAGAAAATCGCTGCGCTGACCGTGGCGCTGATGCGCTTCTGCAGGCCATCGACTTTGCCAATCTCAAGTTCAGTGCCGGGCTCGGCGCAGCTCACGTCGACCCGGCACAACGCGATATTGCTGGCCAGCAGCGGTGAGCGGCAGGCACTGGTGATCACCCCGACCTGGGCTCGGCCCTGGTACACCGGGTCGCCATGGTGGGCGGTCTCGTTGCCGCTCAGGTGCAGGCCGACCAGCTTGTGGCTGGGGTGTGCGCTGCGCCGCAGCAGGGCGTCGCGACCGATAAAGTCATCGGTCTTGCTCTTGAGCGGCACGCTGAAACCGATACCGGCCTCGAACGGATCGGTCTGGTCGCTGAACTCGTAGCCGGCGAAAATCAGCCCGGCTTCGATGCGCAGCAGGTCCAGGGCTTCCAGGCCCAGGGGCACCAGCCCCAAGGGTTGGCCGAGTTGCCAGATGCGGTCCCAGACCCGTTCGGCGTCTTCGGGCTGGCACCACACCTCAAAGCCCAGTTCGCCGGTGTAGCCGGTGCGCGAAATCATCAACGGGCAGCCGTCGAAACCGTCCAATCGACCGACCAGGAAGCGAAACCAGCCGAGGGTTTCCACACTCGGTTGCGTGGGCGGGGTCCAGACCATCTGCTTGAGCAGCTCGCGACTCAGCGGCCCCTGCACCGCCAGGTTGTGAATCTGCTCGCTGGCGGACTTGACCCACACCTTCATGCCCAGTTTCTGTGCCTGCTCGCGCAACCACACGCCGGCGTAGTCTTCGCCGCAGATCCAGCGGAAGTTGTCCGGGCCCAGGCGCAGCAGGGTACCGTCGTCGAGCATGCCGCCGTGGGCGTGGCACATCGCCGAATACACCACCTGGCCCACCGCCAGGCGCCGTATGTCGCGGGTCAGGCAGTACTGCAACAGGGCTTCGGCGTCGGGGCCGATGATTTCGAATTTGCGCAGGGCGGTCAGGTCCATCACCGCCACCCGTTCGCGGCAACCGAGGTATTCCTCGGTGACGCCGTAACCGTCGTAGCGCAGCGGCAGCCACCAGTTGCGGTAGTCGGTGAAGCTGCCGGTGAGGGCGCGGGTACGTGAGTGAAACGCGGACTCACGGGTGAGGATCGGGTCGGCATCCGCCGTGGTTCGAGTGCTCATGGCGATGGAAAAACGCTCCTTCTCGCTGTAGATGCGGACATGGATATCGGTCGGGTTCCAGCCATTGGCCGGGTCAATGTCATCCGGGCACGAGGTACTGCCACACAGCAGGTCGGTCATGGCCCGCAGCAGCACATAATCGCCGGGCCGTGACCAGGGTTCATCCAGGGTCATCTGCTGGTGCGCATCGATACCGGTGTTGAAGAAGAAATTGATCGCCGGCCAGCCGTTGCGCGCCTGCACGCCATGGGGGGCGAGGACGCGGCTGAGGTTGTCGCTGCAGTTGTCGTGCCCGAAATAGCCATGGGTTTCGTAGTAGCGCGCCGCGCAGGCCAGGGCGAATGAATCGTGGCGCCCGACCGTGTCTTGCACCACCTCCAGCATCGGTTGCATATGGCGGTCGAAAAACTTCGAAAACAGCCCCGGTGCCGGGTAGGCGCTGCCGTTCAGGGTGCGCGTGACGGTCTGGTCCAGGTCCAGCTCGACGCCGCGATCCAGGGCGCGCCGGTCGAGGGCGACGAAGTCCGAACACTGGCGGCCCGCGACGTCCAGCACCTGGATGTACTGCCCTTTGGCGACGGTGTAGCCGTGGGCCGTGCCCGCGCGCAGGGTGAATTCGTCGAGTACATCGCCCAACGGCTCGGGCAGGGCCGGCAGCAGCAGCGGCGACGGATTGGCCCGCGTCACTTTCAGACGCAGCTCGCTGGGCCGGTATTGCCGGTCGACGGCGGTGGCCTCGGCGGGGGCGGCGACGATCACCAGCAGCGCGTCCTCGGCGACAAACTGCCGGCTGTGGCCGGGCGGGC
>NZ_FKLB01000057.1:69616-131011 GCF_900067035.1 Pseudomonas sp. 1 R 17 | reverse complement strand
GTGTCCACCGCGTCCATGGCCGGCACCTGGGCAATCAAGTGGCCGGTGGCCGGGTCGCGGATGTCCAGGGTGGCGCCGCTGTCGGCAGCGATCCACTGGCCATCTACATAGGCGAGTTCAGCCAGCAGGCTGGGGTCTTGCAAGCGATTCTTGAGCATGGTCGAGTCCTGATCCGAGACACGCTCCAGTCTAGGGAGGCGCCGCAAACGAGGATGCCGAAAGCGCGGTTAAAGCAGCGTGCCGTGCTGAAATTGCGTTCAGGACGGCAGGCTCTGCTAGGCCGTCAGCGAACCGAGCAAGCCTTGCAAAAAGCGCTCGCCGGCGTCCATCTGGCTGATCTCGATAAACTCGTCGGGCTTGTGCGCCTGCTCGATGGAGCCCGGCCCGCACACCACCACCGGTACGTCCAGGCGCTGCTTGAACAGGCCGCCTTCGGTGCCGAACGAGACCTTGGAGGTGCCGGTGCCCGGCGCGGCGAATTGCTTGAGAAAGTGCACCGCCTCGACACTGGGGTGGGTGTCGAGGCCAGGATAGACGTTGATCGTTTCGATCTCGATGGCCGCCACGCTGGACAGCTTCTGCGCCTCACGCACGATCACCTCGGCGCGCTCGCGCATCTGCTCCAGGAACGCGTCCAGGTCGTCGGCCGGCAGGTTGCGCACTTCGAAGTCCAGGGTGCACAGGTTGGGCACGATATTCAGCGCCTTGCCGCCGATAATCTGGCCCACATGCACGGTGCTGTAGGGCACGTCATAGTCATTGTCCTGGGCACCATGGCGTTGCAACTGCTGCTGGCTGTCACGCAGGGCGGCGATAAAGTCGCAAGCCACGTGGATGGCGTTGACCGAGCGCGGCGCCAGGGATGAATGCGCCTCCTGGCCTCGGCAGTACGTGCGGTAGGACCCCTTGCCCTTGTGTCCGAGGACAAACTGCATGTTGGTCGGCTCGCCGATCACACACAGAAACGGCCGTACCGGCGCCAGGTGCAGCACGTCGAGCAAGCGCCGCACGCCGACGCAGCCGATCTCTTCGTCATGGGACAGGGCCAGTTGCAGCGGGCGGTTCAGGCTGTGGTCGGCGGCATCCAGCATGGCGTCGATGGCCAGGGCGATAAAGCCCTTCATGTCGCAGCTGCCACGCCCATAAATGCGCCCGTCCTGCACGGTGGCGGCAAAGGCGGGAAAGGTCCAGGCCTGCCCCGCCGCCGGCACCACGTCGGTGTGCCCGGACAGCAGCACACCGGGCTGTTCCCTGGGCCCGGTGCTGGCGAACAGGTTGGCTTTCTTGCCGCTGGGGTCCTTGACGATCAGCGAGTCGATGCCCTTGGTCAGCAGCAGGTCGCGCACATACTCGATCAAGGCCATGTTCGACTCCGATGACACGGTGTCGAAGGCCATCAGCTGTTTCAGAATCTCCAATACGCGGGGTTTCATGAGGCCTGGCTCCGTTGCTCGTCAGGTAGGGCGAACCGGGTGATGGAGAATGGCTCGATCGGGGTACTGGTGCTGCCAGTGGCGAGCAGCTCGGCCATCACATCGCCGACGCCCGGGCCAAGCTGGAAACCGTGGCCGCAAAACCCGAAGGCATAGAACAGCCCGTCAACCGTACCGCTGGGGCCCATCACCGGCAGCGAGTCCGGCAGGTAGCCTTCGATGCCGCTCCACACGCGGATGATGTTCAGGTTGCCGACGCCCGGCAGCAGGCGGCGCATCTGGCTGACCTGGTTGAGGATGCTGCGCGGTTCCACATAGGCGCGGCGGTTGAGCATGTCCGGCTTGCTGCGGTAGCCGCCGCCGATGACGATATTGCCCCGGGGAATCTGGCGGAAGTAGATCACCTCTTCGGGCACCTTGGTGTACACGCCGATCACGGTGGGCAAGGCATAAGGCACCGGCTCGGTCACGGCCATTTGCGGGCCGTGGGTGTCCAGCGGCACCGGTTCGCCGAACTGCGCCGAGAGCTTCTGGCCCCAGGCGCCGGCGGTGATCAACAGTTGCGCGGCGTGGAACTGGCGGCCGTCGGTGGTGGTGACCTGGAAGTCGGCGCCGACCTTCTGCACCTCGGCCACTTCGGTGCGTTCTTCGATCTGCGCGCCCAGGCGCCGGGCGGCACGGGCAAACGCCGGCGCGGCCAGGCGCGGGTTGGCATGGCCATCGTGGGGCGCGTAGGAGCCGCCCTTGACGTCCGGGCCGAGGAAGCCGAAGCGTTGATGCAGTTCGGCGCCACCATAAATCTTCAGGTCCAGTTGTTGCGCTTCCGGTGCGGCGGCGTAGGCCTCCAGCTCGGCAATTTCATCCTCGCGGTAACACACACGCATATGCCCGCTGGGGATGAATTCCAGGTCGTCGTCGATCAGTTCCGGCAGGCGCTTCCACAGCGCCCACGAGCGGTTGGCCAGAGCCAGTTGGCCGAGGAAACGCCCTTGCCGGCGCACATTGCCGAAGTTCACACCACTGGCGTACTGGCCGATCTGGTCGCGCTCCAGCAGGATCACCGACTGCCCGCGACGGCGCAGAAAAAACGCAGTCGCCGAGCCCATCAGACCCCCGCCGACAATCACCACATCGGCTTTTTGCACACTCATGACGAGACCTCCTCGGTGATCAGCATCGATAACGGTTTGACCGGCGCCTGGCCGCGCTGGCGCCCGACCGCCTGCACCGGCACGCCGGCAGCGGCGGCGATCACTTCGGCCCCGGCCTGGGAGCAATAACGCCCCTGGCAACGACCCATGCCCACGCGGCTGAACGCCTTGGCGCGATTGACTTCGCAGGCGCCCTTCTCTTTCACCGTGCGCCGCAGCTCGCCAGCGCTGATCATCTCGCAGCGGCACACGATGGCGCTGTCCGGCAACGCCTTGGCCTGTTCGCTCGGCCACGGGAACGCCTGGGCCAGGCCCAGGCGGAATTGATCCATCACCGCCAGGGCCTGCTGTTGCTCATCCCGCAGGCCGGTGTCCACCGGTTGTTGCAGGTCTTCCAGCAGCGCCAGCGCCACCAGGCGCCCGGCATGCTCGGCGGCATCGGCGCCGCGAATTTTCGCACCGTCACCGGCCGCGTACACGCCCTTCACCGAGGTGCGCCCGGCGTCATCCGTGGCCAGCCACCATTGGCTTGATGCCTCATCGAACGCCATGCGACAGCCGGCCAGGTCACCCAGCTGGGTTTCCGGGCGCAGGTGGTAACCCAGCGCAACGGCATCGGCCTGCACCGTGACGGTCTGCCCGTTGCCAGTGGTAAAGCGCACACCGCTTACACCATTGGCCGCGTCGCCCATCACTTGCAGCGGCTTGACCCCCAGGTGCACCGCCACCTTGGCGCGGTACAGTTGCGCCAATAGCTTGATCCCGGTGAACAGCACGCCAGGCCGCGCCAGCAGTTTGGGCAAGGCTTTCAGACGCAGGCTCAGAGGCGAGGTGTCGAGCACCGCCGCCACCTCGGCGCCGGCCTTCACGTACTGGCTGGCGACCAGGTACAGCAACGGCCCGCTGCCCATGAACACCACGCGATGACCGATGGACACGGCCTGGTTTTTCAAGGCGATCTGCGCCCCGCCCAGGCTGTAGGTGCCCGCCAGTTGCCAGCCCTCGATGGGCATCAGGCGGTCGGTGGCGCCGGTGCAGAGGATCAGTGCATCGTAATCCACCGTGGTGTGGCGGCCCTGGCTCACGCAGCACAGTTGCCCCGGCGTGAGGTTCCACACCAGGGTGTCGGGGCGGTAGTCGATGGCGTCGCGCAGGCGGTCGAAACTCTGGTGCAGCGCCTGGGCCTTGGCGGCCTCGCTGCCGTACAGGGTCGCGTAGTCGCGGGTGAAGCCTTCTGGCTGACGCCGATAGATCTGGCCACCGTCGCGGCGGTTTTCATCGATCAGGATCGGTTTGATCCCGGCCGCCAGCAGGGTTTCGGCGCAGCGCGCCCCGGCCGGTCCGGCGCCCACAATAACTACCCGTGCAGTGGCCATGTCGCCTCCGGTTGTGTGGTAACGATGTCCAGCCCGTCACGGACTTCATTGGAACACGCGCGCAGGCGTTCGCCGCTGCGGGTCCACACCCAGCAATCCTGGCACGCGCCCATCAGGCAGAAACCGGCGCGGCGGCCGCTGTCGAATTCCGACTGGCGCAGCGCGTTGCCCTGGGTCAGCAGCGCGACCATCAAGGTGTCGCCCTGCAGGGCTTGGACGGCGGCGCCATCCACGGTCAGGCTGACCGTCGGCCGGCCCTGTTCGGCCAGCCTCACAAAACGCCCGTTCATGCATAGGCTCCCACAGTGAGGGTGTTGACGTCCTGCTGGGTATCCAGCAAATGGGCGCTGTCGTGGTGGCAAAGGATTTCACCACCGTCGTCAAGGCGGCGGCGCGGCGGCGCGGTGCGGTTGCACAGGCCGTCGACGCGCACCGGGCAGCGATTGAGGAAGGTGCACAGTTCCGGCCCATTGGCCCGCTCGCCGAGCGCTGGCAGCGTGTCGCCTGCAGTACCGCAGGTTTCCAGCCAGCCCTGGCGCAACTCGGGCACCGAGTGAATCAACAGGTCGGTGTAGGGATGGAACGGCGGCTCGGCAAACGCCTGGCGACTGCCGGCCTGGACCTTGCGGCCGCTATACATCACCACAATGTCATCGCACAGCGCGCGCACGGTAGAAATGTCGTGGCTGATAAACAGGTACGACACCCCCAGTTGCTGGCGCAGGTCGCGCAGCAGTTCGAGGATCGCCGCCCCCACCACGGTGTCGAGGGCCGAGGTCACTTCGTCGCAGAGGATCAGGTCGGGCTTGGCCGCCAGCGCGCGGGCCAGGTTGACCCGCTGCTTTTGCCCGCCGGACAGCTCATTCGGGCGCCGTTCGGCGAGGTCCCGGGGCAGGCGCACCAGGTCGAGCAGTTCGCCGATGCGGGTTTGCAGCGCCGTGCCTTTGAGGCCGAAATACATTTTCAACGGTCGACCGATGATGGCCGCCACGCTGTGCATGGGGTTGAGCGCGGTGTCGGCGTTCTGGAACACCATCTGGATCCGCCGGAACTGTTCCGGGGTGCGCTCGGCGAGGCTGCCGCCCAAGGGTTGCCCGTCGAAGGCCAGGCCGCCGAGGGCCGGGGTCAGCAACCCCGCCACCACCCGGGCCAGGGTGGACTTGCCCGAGCCCGACTCGCCGATCACGCCGATGGCCTGGCCACGGCGCACGGTGAGGTCGATGTCTTCCAATACCCGAATCGACGGCATGCCGTGCAGGTTCTTGTTGCCGTAGCCGGCGGTGAGGCCGGTGATGGTCAGCAGCGGTACCTCCCCGGCGACGCCGCAGGGCGGGCGAATAGTGGTGTCGGGCCGTGCGGCGGCCAGCAGGCTGCGGGTGTAGGCGTGGGTCGGGGCATTGAGCAGCGGCGCCGTGGCGCTCTGTTCGAGGATCTGCCCGCCGTTGAGCACCACGATCTGGTCGGCCATTTGCGCCACCACTGCGAGGTCGTGGGACACGTACACCGCCGTGGCACCGCGCTCGCGCACCACGCGTTTGAAGGCGCGTAGCACGTCGATCTGGGTGGTCACGTCCAGGGCGGTGGTCGGCTCGTCGAGCACCACCAGCAGCGGGTCGCTGATCAGCGCCATCGCCGCCATCACCCGTTGCAGCTGCCCGCCGGAGACCTGGTGCGGGTAGCGTTGGCCGATGCGTTCCGGGCCCGGCAGCGCCAGGTCGCGGAACAGGCCGATAGCCTTGGCGTGCAGCTCGGCGCGCGTGCCCAGGCCGTGGATCAGTGCGCCTTCGATGACCTGGTCGATGAGTCTTTTCGCCGGGTTGAATGCGGCGGCGGCGCTTTGCGCGATATAGGACACACGGTTGCCGCGCAGGCCCTGCAATTGGTGTTCGCCCAGGGCGAGCATGTCGTGCTCGCCGACCTGCACCACGCCGCCGGACAAGCGACACCCGCGCCGTGCATACCCCAGCAAGGCCAGGGCGATGGTGGTCTTGCCCGAGCCGGACTCGCCGATCAATGCCAGCACTTCACCTTGTTTCAGGGCAAAGCTCACGCCCTTGACGATTTCCACCTCGCCGCGCTCGCCGCAGGCGACCACGCGCAGGTCTTCGACGCGAATCAATTCAGTCATTTCAATGGCCTCCCGTGCGTCGACTACGTCGCGACGACAGATAGTCGATCAGCAGATTCACGCCGATGGTCAGCGTGCCGATGGCCAGCGCCGGAAGGATGATGGCCAGCGCGCCCTGGTTAAGGCCGCCGATATTTTCCCGCACCAGCGAGCCGAGGTCGGCGTCCGGCGGTTGCACGCCCAGGCCAAGAAAACTCATGCCGCTGAGCAACAGCACGATGTAGCCGAAACGCAGGCCCAGGTCGGTCAATACCGGGTTGAGCATGTTCGGCAGGATCTCCACGCACGCCACGTAAAGCCGGCGCTCGCCACGGGTACGCGCGACCTGCACGTACTCCAGGGCTTCGATATTGACCGCCATGCTGCGGGCGACGCGGAAGGAGCCGGGGATATAACTGATCACGGCCGTACAGATCAGCAACGTCACCGATGAGCCAAAGGCCGAGACCATGATCAACGCAAGCATTTTGCTCGGGATCGAGATGAAGGCGTCCATGATGCGGCTGATGATTTCGTCCAGCCACTTGGGCGAGACCACCGACAACAGCGCACACCCGGTGCCGAAGGTGCTGGCCAGTAACGCTGCCACCAGCGCCAGCCCGACAGTAAAGCGCGCGCCCACCAGCACCCGGCTGAGCATGTCGCGGCCCAGGTAATCGGTGCCGAATGGATGCGCGAGGCTGAAGCCTTCGAAGATGTTATCGGACACCACCTCCCCCACCGGGTGAGGTGCCAGCCACGGGCCGAGCAGCGCCACCAGCAGCCAGGCGACGCATACCACGCCGCCCAACAGCCCCAGCCACGACGGGCCGCTGGACACCTTGGCGAGTGCCAGGGCGGAGGAGACAGGCTTGGATTTCGCAATGAGGTTGTTCATTGGTTTCTCAGCCTCGGATTGGACAGGATCGCGCACAGGTCGGCGAGCAGCACCAGGCCCAGGTAGGCCGCGCAGAACAACATGGTGCACGCCTGCACCAGCGCCATGTCGCGGTTGGTCACGGCATCGACCATCAAGCTGGCAATGCCGGGGTAGTTGAAAATGGTTTCGACAATCACCACCCCGCCCAACAGGTACGACAGGCTCAGGGCAATGGCGTTGGCAATCGGCCCGATCGCATTGGGCAAGGCATGGCGCAGCACGATGCGGATCGGGCTGACGCCTTTGAGGCGGGCCATTTCCACATAGGGGCTGTCGAGCTGGTCGATCACGGCGGCGCGGGTCATGCGCGCCATTTGCGCGACGATCACGCAGCACAGCGTCATCACCGGCAAGGCATAGGTGCGCAGAAATTGCAGCGGTGAGCTGATGTCGCTGGCATAGGAGAGGGCCGACAACCAACCGAGGTTGACCGCGAAAATCAGCACCGCCAGGGTCGCCACCAGGAATTCCGGCACCGCGACCATCGCCAGGGTGATGAAACTCAGGCAACTGTCGATGCGCCCGCCCCGGCCCATCGCCGAGCCGATGCCGAGCACCAGTGCCACCGGCACCGAGACCAGCGCCGTGGCGCCCGCCAGCATCAGGGTGTTGGGCACCCGGCCCGCCATCAGCTCACCGACCGGCATGGCGTTGGAGACCGATACGCCCATGTCGCCAGTGAGCAGGCTCATCAACCAGTGCAGGTACCGCAACACACCGGGCTGGTCCAACCCCAGTTTCAGGCGCAGGGCCGCCACCTGTTCAGGGGTCGCGAACTGGCCCAGGGATTGTTGCGCCGCGTCCCCCGGCAGTACCGCCGTGATCGCGAACACGACCATGGACACGATCAACAAGGTCAAGGCCCCGGCGCCGAAGCGCCGGCCGATCAACCACAGTGTATTGCTATTCATCCCACCACCCTCCTCAAGCGTCCAACCACACCTGCTCGGCAAACATGTAGCCCATGAAACCGCCCAGTGGGTTGCTGTCGTAGCCCTTGATGCGCTGGTCGACGCCGTCGATATTGCTGATGAACACCGGCACGCCGATGCCGCAGTGGTCGTGCACCAGGACCTGCATGTCGCCATACATCTTGGCGCGCTTGGCGTCGTCGGTTTCGCCACGGGCCAGCATCAGCAACTGGTCGAATTGCTCGTTCTGCCAGCCGGACTCGTTCCACGGCGCCTTGGACTGGAAGAACTGCGAGAACATCACGTCGGCATTCGGCCGCGGGTTGATGTTGCCGAAGCTCAGCGGGTGCTTCATCCAGTGGTTGGACCAGTAGCCGTCGCTCGGCAGGCGGTTCACGTCGAGCTTGAGCCCGGCCTGTTTGGCCGACTGCTGCAACAGCACGGCGATGTCCACCGAACCGGTGGCGGCAGGCGAGGCCATCACGGGCATGGTGATGCTTTCCATGCCGGCTTTCTTCAGCAGGAACCTGGCTTTTTCCGGATCGTAGACCGTCTGCGGCAAGTCGGTGTTGAAGTAGCGCGAACCCGGCGCAATCGGGTGGTCGTTGCCCACCACCGCAAAGCCACGGAATACGGCGGACTTGACCTGTTCACGGTCGAGCAGCAGCTTCATGGCCTGGGTGAATTCCGGGCTTTTGCCGGGCAGTTGGTCCTGGCGAATGATCAAGTCAGTGTAGTTGCCCGACGGCGCGTCGACCACGCGGTGCTTGGCGCTGGCCTTGATGCGCGTGGTGGAGCGCGGGTTGACCTCGTTGATCATGTGCACGTCGCCCGACAGCAGTGCATTGACCCGCGATGGCTCGTCGGCAATCGCGATGAACTCGATCTCGTCGAGGTACGGCAGGCCCGGTTTCCAGTAGTTCTTGTTGCGCACCGCAATCGAACGCACGCCGGGCTTGAACTCGCCCACGGTGAACGGTCCGGTGCCGATGCCTTTGCTGAAGTCGCTGGTGCCCTCGGGGACGATCAACAGGTGTGACACCGCGAGGATCGACGGCAACTCGGCGTTGGCCGCGCTGAGGCGGATCTGCACTTCGTTCGGCCCGCTGGCCTTGATCTCGGCGAACTGCTCCATCAGCGGCATGACCTTGGAACCGGTCAGCGGGTCTTTGTGGCGGTTCAGGGAGAACACCACGTCGGCGGCGGTCAGGGCCTTGCCGTTGTGGAAGGTCACGTCCTTGCGCAGGGTGATGGTCCAGACGGTGGCGTCGGTGTTGTCGATGCGCTCGGCCAGTTCCAGTTGCGGCACCAGGTGCTTATCGAAGCGGGTCAAACCGTTGTAGAACATGTAGTGGCGCACATAGTCGGTGGACAGCGCGCCCTTGGCCGGGTCGAGGGTATCGGCGGTGGAGCTGGACATGCCGGCCACGCGGATCTTGCCGCCTGGCTTGCCTTTGCCGGCCACGGCGGCCTCGTCGGCGAACAGCTTGCCGGCGGCGCCGAACAGGCTGCCGGCACCGGCGGCGGCGACACCGGCCACGCCCAGCATTTGCAGGGCGTTGCGGCGCGACATGCCACGGTTGAGACGTTCGAACACCCGCAGGCTGTCCTGGCCGGAGATGAGTTCGGGGGTGTTTTTGTTGTCAGTCATAGCAAGGCTACCTGTCGATAATCGGAAGAATCGAGTGCTCACGGATGTCCGGAGCGTCCTGGAAACACAAACGACGGTGACGCAACAACGGCAACTCAGTGCAAATAGTCCTGGAAGCGGTAGTAAGCCCCCACGAACGGCAGGAACCACGGCTTGCCGAAATGCCCGGGAATCGCCGGCCATTCCAGTTCGCGCCAGGGGTTGGCGGCGGTATTGCCGGCCATGACATCGGCCATCACCTGGCCCATATGCACCGACATCTGCACGCCATGACCGCTGTAGCCCATGGAGTGGAACACGCCGCCATGCTGGCCGGCGCGGGGCAGGCGGTCGGACGTCATGTCCACCAGGCCGCCCCAGCAGTAGTCGATCTTCACGTGCGCCAACTGCGGGAACATGTTCAGCATCGCCGCTTGCAGTACCTTGCCGCTCTTGGCGTCGGAGACACTGTCGGACATGGCAAACCGCGCACGTCCGCCAAACAGCAGGCGGTTGTCCGGGGTCAGGCGAAAGTAGTTGCCGATCATGCGGCTGGTCACATAGGCGCGATGTTGCGGCAGCAACTGGTCGATCAGCGTCTGGGGCAAGACTTCGGTGGCGATGACAAAACTGCCCACCGGCACAATCCTGCGGCGGTACCAACCCAGGTCGCCATGCTGGCAGGCACCGGTTGCCAGCAGGACTTGCCCGGCGTGCAGTGAACCCTTGGCGGTGTTGACCTGGTAGCCGCCGGCCTGGGCCTTCCAATCCTTGACGGGGGTGTGCTCGTAGATCATCGCACCACGCCGCGCCGCCGCTTCGGCCAAGCCGACGCCGAAGCGGCCGACATGCATCTGCACGCCGTTGCGTTGCAGCAGGCCGCCATGAAACTGCGCCGAATTGACTTCAGCACGGGTCTGCTCGGCGCTGAGCAACTCGACATCGGCATCCACCTCCTGGCGGATCAGCTCGCAGGTGCGGGCCAGGCCTTCGTAGTGCATCGGCTTGGCCGCCAGCTTGAGCTTGCCGTTGCGCACCAGGTCGCAGGCGATCCCTTCCTGCTCGACCAGTGACACCACCGTCTGCACGGCACTTTCATAGGCCTGGTAATAGGCGCGTGCCTTGGCGGCACCGAGGCTGGCGTGCAGCCCGGCGTAATCCTGGGCCACCCCGGTGTTGCACTGCCCACCGTTGCGCCCCGAGGCCTCGCCGATCACCCGCCCGGCGTCGAGCACCACCACACTGGCGCCCTTGAGCGCCAACGCCCGCGCCGCCGCCAGGCCGGTGAACCCACCGCCGACCACAGCCACATCGACCTGCTTGGGCAAGCCGCCCAGCCGGGCACCGGTAAACGCCGGTGCGGTGTCGAGCCAATAGGATTCACTGCCCATGTCTTGCCCTCAGAGGTGTGCGGTTACAGACCGACCAGCGCCGGCAGCCCACCGATATCGGTGATCTGCTGGTAACCGTAGAACGCGTTGCCCGGCACTTCGTGGCCACGGGCAACGAAGGCTTTGTTTTTGATCTTCATGTCATGGGCCGGCATCAGGTCGTAACGGAAGCTGGACGACACATGCAAGATGTCTTCCGGGCCGCAGCCGAGGTTGTCGAGCATGAATTCAAACGCGGCCAGGCGCGGCTTGTAGGCCTGGGCCTGCTCGGCGGTGAACACCTTGTGGAACGGCGCGCCGAGCTTGTCGACGTTGGACATGATCTGGCTGTCGCTGGCATTGGAGAAGATCACCAGGGGAATCTTGTCGGCAATTTTCGACAGCCCGGCCGGCACGTCTGCATGGGGGCCCCAGGTCGGCACGGCGTCGTAATACAGCTGGCCTTCCTCGCGATAGTCGATACCCCAGCGTTTGCAGGTACGGGCCAGGGCGGTCTTGAGGATTTCATCGTAGGGGCGCCAGTCGCCCATGACCTGGTCGAGGCGGTAGGCCGAGAAATCCTTGACGAACTGGTCCATCTGCTCGGGCTTGATGCGATCGGCAAACAGCTCGCGGGTCATGGTGCCCATATGGAAGTTGGTCAGCGTACCGTAGCAGTCGAACGTAATGAATTTGGGACGAAGAAAGCTCATTGAGTGCGGTCCTGGAGTTCGTTGAGTGTGACAAGCGTTCGCTGCCCTGGCGGCGCGTCGGCCTCGTTGCAGCACAGGTTCATTACACCACTGTGAAATCAGCATATGCCGTCTAAAACGACCTGCGCTCAATACAAACCACCGTTTTGGTGGCCGGGCTCAGCAGACTTTGCGGTGCGCGCCAGGCTTGGGCAGGGCCAGTGTTTGTGCGCTTTTAGGGGGCTTTTGGGGGTGCAGAGGCTTAAGCACGGGGGTGGGGGCGGCAGAAAGTGTGGCGGGTTGAACGGTGGGAGGGAGCTTGGTTCCGTGGCGGCCTTCGGGCCGACCATGTCGTTGGCTTTGAGCGCGTACATATCCGTTGCCGCGGTCACGGCCGCTATGGGTTCCGCCCTTACGGCGGGTCACTTTGGAAAAGCCCCAAAGTAACCAAAGGGCTCTTGCCCCACCACTCGGTACCTCGCCTAGGCTCGGTATGCCCGAACGCAGGCTTGAATCCGTGGGCCGCCGTCATGGGCCATCCTTGGCCCAGGACGGCTAACCCGGCGTCCTGCCGGGTTACCCACGGATTCAAGCCTGCGTTCGGCCAGCGTGGTTAACGGGGCGACTGAGATCAAGATCAAAAGCCAGAGCCAGAGCCAGAGCCAGAGCCAGAGCCAGAGCCAGAGCCAGAGCCAGAGCCAGAGCCAGAGCCAGAGCCAGAGCCAGAGCCAGAGCCAGATCAAAAGATTGCTGACTTCGTCAGCGGTTAAGGAAGTAGAAGCCACACCGCGCACGCTTCAATGATCAGGTCGGCTTTAAGGCCGCCTCGCTTTGGCTTTTGATCTCAAATCGCCCCGTCAAACACGCTGGCCGAACGCAGGCTTTGGAGCGTGGGTAACCCGGCAGGACGCCGGGTTAGCCGCGCTGGGCCATGGATGGCCCATCGCGGCGGCCCACGCTCCAAAGCCGGAGTGAGGGCACACCGAGCCTAGGCGAGGTGCCGAGTGTTGGGGCGAAGACCTTTTGGTTACTTTTGGGTCTTTCCAAAAGTGACCCGCTGTAAGAGCGGAACCATAGGTGGCCGTGACCGCAGCAACGGATATGTACTCCACCCCAAAAAAAGCGGTCGGCCCAAAGGCCGCCACGGAACCAAGCGCCCTCGCCACAGACCGCTGAAAAAAATTGTGCAGATACTTATGCCCCCGATGGCAGCAGCTCAGCTACAGATGCATCCACTGACACTGCCTCATCGGGGGCAAGTCGAACCGTCGCACCGCCCCTCCCACATTTTTAACCGTGTACCCCCGCCCTACTCCAGTTGGCTCCAACGCCAACCCCATGGCATTTGCTGCTGCCCCCCAACCCCAATTAAGTAGTAACTGTGGTCTCGCCCCACACTCCACGAGGAATCTACCGAATATTCCCGCCCCCCTTGCCAGCCCTCAACCCAGGTGGGATACAAGCACCCTGACGCCACAATTAACAACGCTCCGGAGGCTCGCCATGTCCGCCCTGCCACACCCCACTTATCTCTACCGCCCAATGACCGCAGCCGACCTCCCGGCCGCCCACGATTTGTCGGTGCAACTCAAATGGCCTCACCGCCTGGAAGACTGGGCAATGTTGCAACGGGTCAGCGACGGCTTCGTGGTCATGGATGGCGAGCGGCTGATCGGCAGCGCGTTCACCTGCCCCCAGGGCGACTACGCCACCATCGGCCTGGTGATCGTCAGCAATGACTACCAGGGCCAGGGCATCGGCCGGCGCTTGATGGAGAAGGCCATTGCCGCCTGCGATACGCGCACGCCGGTCCTCAACGCCACCCTCGCCGGCGCGCCGTTGTATGCCAGCCAGGGGTTCGTCGAGTTCGGGCGAGTGCAGCAACACCAGGGCCAGGCGTTGGTGCCCGCCCTGCCGACGCTTGCCGACGGCGAAACCTGCCGGGCGCTTAACGCCGATGACCACGCCAGCCTGCTCGCGCTGGCCAAGGCCGCCAGTGGTATGGACCGCCGTGAAGTGCTGCGTGACCTGCAGGTGGAGCACGCCGTGGGTATCGAACGCGACGGCCGCCTACGCGGCTTCGCCCTGCTGCGGCCGTTTGGGCGTGGGCGTTGCATCGGCCCGGTGGTGGCGGAAAATATCGAGCAGGCCAAGTACCTGATCGCCACCTTGCTGGCCCAGGTGCCGGACACCTTTGTGCGCATCGACATTCCCGTCGCCTGTGGCCTCAGCGACTGGCTCGAACAGGCCGGCCTGAAGAACATCGACACCGTCGCGCAAATGGCCCTGGGTACGCCGCCCCAGGCCAGCCAAGGCGTACACCCCTTTGCCCTGATCACCCAGGCGATCGGCTGACTTTTCTCCCGGAGCACTCCCCATGTCATCTCCCCGTATCCTGCTGTTGGCACGCGCCGACGGCAGCCGCGTTGCCACGTCTTTCAACAAGGCCGCCTTGAGCGCGCTGGACCCGTTCGGCGACAGCCGCCAACTTGCCTGGATGGGCGACGATGGCGTGTCCGCAGGCTTGGTGTCCTTCAGCGGCGAAGCGGTGATCGAAGATTTCCCTCACAGCGAAACGCTGGTGGTACATGCAGGCCATGTCGTGCTCAGTGCCGCGAAACAGACCTTGGAATTGGACGTCGGCGCCAGCGCCGTAATCGGCTTCGGCACACGCCTCACGGTGCAGGCCAGTGCAGGCAGCGAATGGGCGTTCTGCGCGGTCGACCAGGCCGATGCCCCGGTGTGCCCCGGCCTGACCCTGCTCGACCCGCACACCCTGCTCAACCCCTCCGCCGCGCCGGAACCCCAGATACTGATCGGCCCCACCCCGCAGTGCCGCGCATTCAACCTGTTCGACGATGCCGTGACCGAGCTGCGCGTCGGCATCTGGGACTCGACGCCCTACGCCCGCCACGGCCGCCCGCACAAACTGCACGAACTGATGCACCTGCTCGAAGGCCGCGTCACCCTGCAGGGCAACGAAGGTGGCGAAGTCACGGTGAATACCGGCGATACCGTGTTCGTGGCCAAAGGCGCGCCCTGCGCCTGGACCAGTACGGTGTACGTGCGCAAGGTCTACGCGGTGAAGTGACTCAGGCCTTCAACGCCTCTTCCAGAAACGTCACCAACGCCTGTACGCGCGGGCTGCGCAGTTTGCGCGACGGCACCAGCAGCAGCACCGGTGCGCTGTCAAAGCTCCAGTCCGCCAACACACGTACCAGGCTGCCGCTGGCCACGGCGTCACTCACGTCCCACTGCGAACGCAGCACCAGCCCCAAGCCTTGCTCGGCCCAACGCCGGGCAACGCTGCCATCGTTGCTCAACAACGCAGGTTCCACGCGCAGGGTCTTGCGGCTCTGGCCTTTGCGCAGGTGCCACAGGGTCACGTCCTCATCATTTTCGCGAATGCAGATGCAGCGATGGGACGCCAGCTCATCCGGCGCAGACGGCACGCCGTGGGCGTGCAGGTAGGCCGGGCTGGCGCACAACCAGCGCTCGTTTGGTGTCAGTGGCCGCGCGGTCCACAGGCTGTCATTCAGATGGCCGATGTGAACCACCGCATCACTGTCATGGCGATCGGGCCAGGGCGTCTCGCGCAAATCCAGCTGCAAACACAGCTGCGGGTGCAGTTTGGCAAACCGCGCCAACAGCGGTGCGATGCGCTGGCGGCCATAGCCAAACGGCGCCGCCACCCTCAAGGTGCCCACCAGGGTTTCATCCTGATGCCGGAACGACTCCGGCAGCGCCTCAAGCTGCTCCAGCAACAGCGCGCTCTCCCGCGAAAACCGCTCGCCATCCGCCGTCAGGCTGAGGCGCCGCGCATCGCGATTGGCCAGGCTCAGCCCGAGCAGCGTCTCCAACTTGCGCAGGCGCATGGACAACGCCGGCGGCGACACATTCAGGGTGCGGGCGGCGGCGCTCAGCGACTCCGAGCGGGCCAGGGTCACGGCAAGGCGAAGGTCTTCGATGGAAATCATTCAATTTTACTTAATGATTGATGAGCGCTGATTGAACCACACGTTAACAACAGCTGAGTAGAGTGCAGCCTGTCCCCCGCCACACGAGTTCCGCCATGTCCACGCCGATTGCTTCCCTCGACACGCCCGCCGCGCTCGTCGACATCCCGCAGATGCAGCGCAATATCCAGCGTATGCAACAACGCATGAGCAGCCTGGGCGTGCGTTTGCGCCCGCATATCAAAACCAGCAAGTGCCTGCCGGTGATCCACGCCCAGATCGCCGCCGGGGCCAGCGGTGTGACGGTGTCCACCCTCAAGGAAGCCGAGCATTGTTTCGCCGTCGGTATCCGCGATGTGTTCTACGCCGTGGCGATGGCCCCGGGCAAACTGCCCCAAGCCCTGGCCCTGCGGCGCAAAGGCTGTAACCTCAGCCTGCTCACCGACAGCGTCCCGGGCGCCGAGGCCATCGTCGCTTTCGCACAGCAGCATGACGCACGCTTCGACGTGTGGATCGAAATCGATTGCGACGGCCATCGCTCCGGCCTGGCCGCGCAGGACCCTGTACTGATCGACGTCGCCCGCATCCTCAGCGAGGGCGGCCTGCACCTGCGTGGCGTGATGACCCACGCCGGCTCGAGTTACGAGCTGGACAGCCTTGAACCCCTGCAAGCGCTGGCCGAACAGGAACGCGCACTTTGCGTACGCGCCGCAGACATCCTCCGCGCAGCCGGGCTGGCGTGCCCCGAGGTCAGCATCGGCTCCACCCCCACGGCCCTCTCGGCGCTGAACCTGGACGGCGTCACCGAAGTACGCGCAGGTGTGTATGTGTTCTTCGACCTGGTCATGCGCAACATCGGCGTGTGCCAGGCCGATGAGTTGGCGTTGAGCGTACTGACCACCGTGATCGGCCATCAGCCGGACAAAGGCTGGATTATCACCGACGCCGGTTGGATGGCCATGAGCCGCGACCGTGGCACCCAGCGCCAGCGCCAGGACTTCGGTTACGGCCAAGTGTGCAGCGAAGCGGGCGACTGGATCGACGGCGCGCGGGTCACCGCTGCCAACCAGGAACACGGCATCGTCACCCTGGGCGCTGCCCACAGTGACGCGCTTGTCACGCGCTTCCCCATCGGCAGTCGGCTGCGCATCCTGCCCAACCATGCCTGTGCCACCGGCGCGCAGTTCCCGGATTATCACGCCGTGGAGGCCGATGGCAGCGTGCACACCTGGAGTCGCCTGCATGGCTGGTAATCGCATCCACTCGATTCATAGCACCCACGCGGCACCGCCGGGCGGGCACTATTCCCAGGCAGTGGCACACGGCGGCGTGCTGTATGTATCGGGGCAACTGCCGGTACGCGCCAATGGCGAGCACAGCGCCGGGCAACCGTTCGCAGTGCAAGCCTCGATTGCCTTGGATAACCTGGTGGCGATCCTCGGTGAAGCGGGCCTGAGCCCCGGCGACCTGCTCAAAGTGACGGTGTACGTGGTCGGCATAGAACACTGGCCCGCCTTTGATCAAATTTACGCGCGCTACCTGGGTGAACATAAACCGGCCCGCGCCGTGGTGCCCGTGCCGGTGTTGCACCATGGCTACCTGATCGAAATCGACGCAGTGGCCCGTACCGCACAGGAGCAGCCTGCATGAACCCGCAAAAAAGCGCTGTGCTGATCATCGGCGGCGGCATCATGGGCGCCTCGTCGGCATTTTTTCTGCGCCGCCACGGCTGCTCGGTCACGCTGCTGGAACGCGACCAGATCGGTCAGTACGCCAGCGGTGTGAACTTCGGCAATGTGCGCCGCCAGGGCCGCTACCTGGGGCAACTGGAACTGGCCAACCGTTCGTGGGCGCTGTGGAAACGCCTGCCGGAGTTGATCGACGACGACCTGGAATTCATCCCCAGCGGCCACATGCGCGTGTGCTATCGCGAAGATGAAATCGCTGAACTGGAGGCCTACGCCGCCGCGCCGGAAGCCGCGCAACTGGACCTGAAAATCTATCGCGGCGCCGAGTTGCACCAGCGTTTCGGTTTCCTCGGCCCCGAGGTGAAAGGCGGCTCCTACGCGCCCCACGACGGCCACGCCAATCCTCGCCTGGCGGCACCGGCATTTGCCCGCGCCGCACAGCGCCTCGGGGCGCGAATCGAGGAAAAAACCGAAGTCGCCGACGTGGAAAAGGTCAACGGCCTGTTCCACGTCACCACCACCGACGGTCAGTTGTTTGTTGCCGAGCAACTGTTGATTACCGCCGGCGCCTGGGCCGCGCGCCTGTCCGAGCGCTTCGGCGAGCCGGTGCCGCTGGAGCCCAACGGCCCGCAGATGTCGGTGACGGAACCGGTGCCCTACGCCTTGCCCACCGTGATCGGCGTGTTCACCAAGATCAAGGAAGAGGTGATCTACTTCCGCCAGATCCCGCGCGGCAACATCATCATCGGTGGCGGTGCCCGCTGCACGCCGGACATGCTCAACCGCCGCGCGTTTTTCAAGCCCGAGAGCCTGCTCAACCAGATGCGCCAGATGAAACGGCTGTTACCGGGCGCCGAGAAGCTGAACATCATCCGAGTGTGGAGCGGCATCGAAAGCTACACACCCGACTCCCTGCCGGTGATGGGCCCCAGCGGCAGCGTGGACGGGCTGTTTTATGCCTTCGGCTTCTGCGGCCACGGCTTCCAGCTCGGCCCGGGCGTGGGGGATGTGATGGCCGAACTGATCAGCACCGGCAGCACCAGCACCTTGATCAGCCCGTTCGATATCCGGCGCTTTACCCAACCTTCGACGGTGCCGGCAAACGCCCCCACCACAGGAAAACTCATATGAGCCTCACCCGCCTGCCGGATTCAGCAGATTATCCCTTGCAGCGTTGAATAACGGCATCTTTGCGCGGGAGCCTTTTGCTAGCTTATCCGGACACCGGGCCGTGCTGTTTGCAGCGCCTATTACCGCTCCAGGGAGCCAGTTGGATGACCACTCAATCTTCAAACAGCTACAGCGTTGATGCGCAAACGGCTCACCAGTTTTACATCAACGGTCGTTGGACGTTCCCGGCGATCCCGGCGACGCTGCCGGTGGTCAACCCGGCCAATGAAGCCGTGGTTGCCGAGGTGGCACGCGGGTCTGCCGAGGATGTCGACCGGGCCGTTGCGGCGGCACGCGGGGCGTTCGCCGGTTGGTCTGCGACCCCGGCTGCTGCGAGAGCCCAGGTGCTGGGGAAAATCCACGAACTGATCCTTGAGCGCAAAGAGCAACTGGCACAGGCGCTGTCCCTGGAAATGGGCGCGGCCATCGGTTTTGCGCGGGCGATGCAAGTGCCGCTGGCGGCCGAACACGTGCGGGTCGCCCGTGACCTGCTGTCCAGCTATCGCTTCCAGACCGTGGAAGGCGGCACCGCCATCGAGCGCGAGCCCATCGGCGTGTGCGGGCTTATCACGCCGTGGAACTGGCCGCTGTATCAAATCACCGCAAAAGTCGCCCCGGCCATCGCCGCCGGCTGCACCGTGGTGTTGAAACCCAGCGAACTGTCGCCATTGAGCGCCCTGCTGTTTGCGCAACTGGTGCATGACGCCGGCCTGCCGCCTGGGGTGTTCAACCTGGTGAACGGCAGCGGTGCCGAAGTCGGCGCGGCCATGGCGGCCCACGTGGACATCGACATGATCTCCATCACCGGCTCCAACCGCGCAGGCGCGTTGGTTGCCCAAGCGGCCGCGCCGACAGTCAAGCGGGTCACCCAGGAACTGGGGGGCAAGTCGCCGAATGTGCTGCTGCCCGACGCCGACTTCGCCAAGGCTGTGCCGCTGGGGGTGATGTCGGCGTTTCGCAACGTCGGCCAGTCGTGCAGCGCGCCGACCCGCATGATCGTGCCGAGAAACCGCCTGGCCGAAGTCGAAGCCCTGGCGGCGGCTACCGCAAATGCATTGATCGTGGGCGACCCGCAATCGGAAGAAACGCAGTTGGGCCCGATTGCCAACGAAGCCCAGTTCCATCGCGTCCAGGCCATGATCCAGGCCGGCCTCGACGAGGGCGCCAAACTGCTGTGCGGCGGGCCGGGACGGGCGGCGGGTTTTGACAAGGGCTTCTATACGCGGCCGACGGTTTTCTCCGACGTGGACAACGCCATGCGCATTGCCCAAGAGGAAATATTCGGCCCGGTGCTGTGCATCATTGCCTATGAGACGGTGGATGAAGCCGTCGCCATCGCCAACGACACGGTCTACGGGCTGGGTGCTCACGTTCAGGGGCAGGACCTAGATGTTGCGCGGGCGGTGGCTTCGCGTATACGGGCGGGCCAGGTGCACCTGAACCATCCGGCGTGGAATCCGATGGCGCCATTTGGGGGCTACAAGCGCTCAGGGAATGGCCGGGAGTATGGTGTGCAGGGGTTCGAGGAGTATCTGGAAACCAAGGCGATTATTGGATTTGGCGAGTGAGTGATAGGCCTTTATCAAGATCAAAATAACTTATTGATTTTAAAGGGTTAAATTTTCACTCTAAAATCTTGAGTCTTGCATAAACAATTTCAGGCGACCGCATTCTTGTGGTGAGCGGGCTTGTCGAATCGTCGCACCGCCCGCTCACCACAGAGAGATGTGTCAGGGTTTGAAAGGCTGTGTGGATACCTATGCCCTCTCAGCGCATCACACCTTGACGTTCTGCCGGATATTCCAGCCAAACTTCACCGGCCCGCCGTCCTTGGCGCCATCGGCCTTCTGCGGCTGATAGCTGACGTCGACGGTGGCGAAGTTCAAGGCGATGCTGTCGTACAACACATCATCGGCCGTTTCAGCGCGGGTGCTGTAGGACACCACCATGACCTCCTTCAAGGTGATCACCAGATATTCCACCGGGCTGGCTCCGCCAGCCTTGCGCACCACCAGTTTGGCTTCGGGGTAATGCTTGCCGGTGGCGCAGGCCATCATCAGGTTGGGGCTGGATTTATCCAGGGGTTTGGTCAGGTTCAGGTTGGCAAAGTCGGCCTTGCCCGAGCCGCCTCCCGTGCCGGAATGCATCGAGCCCGTTTGCGATAAACCCCAGCCCCAGTTGGTAATGTCGATCTCGTCACGATGGGCCTGGTCCCGCGATTCACCCTTGATATCGCCCAGTTTCAAAAACATATCGACTGCCATGTTGGCTCCTTGTCCTGTTGTGCGTCGGGAGTGACGTGGGGCGCACTGTTCCCGAATCGAAACGGTGCTCACAAGATGGCAAAGCGGGATCGGGAAGTGCCTGCCTTGAAATGGCGAAACGTCCGACATTAATTTGCGCCACTACGTCTTTACCCTCTCGACTCCCCAAAAACCCAGGAGTTAAGGAATGACGACCGCCTTGTTCAAGGATGGATTCCCCTCGGCCCACCGCACCACCCGCCAACGCATTGAAAGCAGCATCGACCTGCATCGACTGTTCTTCGCCATCGACAGCGACCCGGTGCTGATTGGCGCGGGCGTGGTGTATATCGATGAGGACTTCAACGTGGTCACGCTGCGTGAGTTCCAGGCGATTTGCAGTGTGCGGCCGATCAAAGTGGTGCTGCGGGAAGCGCCGAGGTATGTGGGGCCGGTGGAGTTCAAGCGGATGTTGGAGCATGAGCCTCGGGAGTCGGAATGGGTAGCGGAGGCTTTGAGGACGACGGTGACGTGTACCGGGGCGCTGTTGAGTTGGCATGTTATTTACAGCGGAATCGCCTTGATGCCTTTTACGGGTGGCGCAAGTGTTGTTGTCTCATTCATTGGCACCGCAGCAGCAGTAGCGGGGTTGTTCCAGTGCGCCGCCGGAGTCTATCGAACGGTAAACGAAGTTTGGGATCCGCAGATGAATGACTACCTGGACAGTAATGCTTGGTACGAAGGGATGATGGCAGCTCTGGATGCGGTGTCTTTACTTGGTGTCGCCTCTTCTGCCGTAACGACAGTGAAAGTAATCAACCTGTCCAAGCGCGCAACAGGTAAACCACTAAGAGAAGTATTGCGTGGGCTGAGTCGACAGGAACGGGCAAAATTAACGAATGAGCTCCTGAGAATCCAAGACCCGCGCCTGACACCCAAGCTCCTCAAGCTCAAGCAAGCCGCACGTAACGCGCCAAAACGCATTCCAGCAACAAAGATAAAACCAATCATCGCGACCCATCGAAATGATGCCATTGCAGCAGCACTGGGCCTCGCCAGCAGCGGTATGTCCGGAAACACCAAGACGTTGGCCATCGGTATCTACGAAGAGTTCAGCGAATGAAAAACCGCCAGGAGCCCCTTTACCTTATAGATCCTCGCTCTCTTTGGGCGCGTCACAGACTGGCGTTGTTTGGCGGTCTTATAGCCTTGTGCCTTTCGATTGCCACCACCGGCACCCTGATGAATCTCACCTACTTCGCCCACGCATCCGATGAACTGACCAGTAATGCGTTCTTCATCGCAGGCGGGATTGCGTGTGCGGTATTCGGCGTCGCGCAGAGCTTGGTCCTTCACGGTTATCCACGATGGGTGTGGCTTCAGGTGGGTGTGTTCCTCATCTACTTACTGCTCGTAGTGCCGACAATCCTTTACAGCCCCGATCACCTCCTATTTACCCTTGCCTTACTAAGCCCGTTGATCGGGCTTCTATGCCTGAACAGCAAACGCCAACGACAAATGCGCCGAGAGATGTTGGAAATCAGGCATAAACGCAACGGCGTTATCGCCACCCTGAAACAACAGGGCCGCTGGAAATGGTGGTGAGCCTCAGGCCGCCTCGCTCCTTGCCGCCGTATGCCGATTCACCGGCACCGGCAAGCCCAGATGCCCACGCAACGTGCTGTGGCTGTACTCACTGCGAAACAATCCACGCTCACGCAACAACGGCAGCACCTCGTTCGTAAACCGCGCAAAGTCATCCGGCGCACCCACGTGGATATTGAACCCATCCACCGCACCTTCCACAAACCAGCGTTCGATCTCGTCGGCCACGGTCTTGGGCGAGCCGACAAAGCTGGAAAACGGCTTGGCAAAACGCAACGCCGCCTCGCGCAGGGTCAGGCGCTGGTCGCGGGCGACTTGCTTGATGTTTTCGGCATGCCCGCGATAGCCGTTGCTGCCCAGGTCGCCCAGGTCCGGGAAGGGCTCGTCCAGCGGGTACTGGCTGAAGTCGTGGTAGTTGAACGGTCGCCCCAACTGCACCAGGGCCTTGTTCAAATCCAGCTCGCCATTGCGTTCGCGGTCGATGGCCTGGGCCTGTTCGTCGGTGTCGGCAATGATCGGCGAAATGCCCGGCAGGATGGTCACGTGATCGGGGTTGCGTCCGGCGGCGGCGGTGCGTTGTTTGATGTCGCGGTAGTAGGCCTGGGCGTCCTCGAAATTGCCCACGCCGGCAAAAATGCCCTCGGCATAGTTGGCCGCCAGGCTGCGTCCGGATTCGGAAATACCCGCCTGGAAAATCACCGGCTGGCCTTGGGCTGAGCGTGCGATATTCAACGGCCCGGTCACCGAGAAGAACTCGCCATGGTGGTCCAGGCGATGCTGGCGTTGCGGGTCGAGGAACACGCCGCTGGCCTTGTCGCGCACGAAGGCGTCGTCTTCGTAGGAATCCCATAGCCCTTGCACCACCTCCAGGTGCTCGGCGGCGCGGCGATAGCGCTCGGTGTGGTCGATATGCTGCTCACGGCCGAAGTTGCCGGCCGCGCCTTCGAGGCCGGTGGTGACCACGTTCCAGCCGGCACGGCCGCCGCTGATCAGGTCCAGGGAGGCAAACTGCCGCGCCACATTGAAGGGTTCGGTATACGACGTGGTCAGGGTCGCCACCAGGCCGATCTTCGAGGTGGCGCCGGCCACGGCCGAGAGCAGGGTCAACGGCTCCAGGCGGTTGAGAAAATGCGGCGCCGAATCCGGGGTGATGTAGGGGCTGTCGACGATGAACACCAGGTCGAACTTTGCCGCTTCCGCCTGCTGCGCCTGGGCGCGATACCACTCTATATCCACGCTGGCGTCGCCGGGGATTTGCGGGTGCAGCCATTCGTTCTGCGCGGTGCCGACGCCGGTGAGGATGGCACCGAACCTGAGTTGCCGGGGTAAGTGGGACATCACGATATTCCTCCGTGGATGGCAGCGACGCTGACCTGTGGAGAAGGACCATAATGCCCGCCGGCAGGCTTGTGAAATGCTTTGTGGATCTATGCTAATCATTAAAAATAATGATCAAAACAATAGAAGATATTCCACAAACACATAATAAACCCAGCGCGCGCCTATCAGCAGGCTGACCCGATCGAGGCGCACCGCCCACCAAGCCGTTTGTTAAATCGAGGCGTTAGGCCTAATATCGCAAGTCATACCTTGCATAAAAATGCCAAGGCTTGCACATCCCCCAGCCCGCATATTCGAAGGAGTGGCATGCAGATGAAAGAATCCAAAGAAGTGTACGAACGCATCAGTGAACAGTTCGAGGATTTCACCGCCAGGGCCTCTCAGCGCAAGGTCGAGGTCGACACCTTCCGTAGCATGGTCGGCAATGTCGAGGGCCTGCGTATCCTGGACCTGGCCTGTGGGCATGGTTTCTTCAGTCGCCAGTTGAAGGACTGGGGGGCGGCCAAGGTGCATGGCGTGGATATTTCCGAAAACATGATTTACCAGGCGCGGCAAGCCAACGACGGTATCGCCTACGAAGTGCGGGATGTGGCGAAGATGGGCCGTATCGGCGCCTACGACATGGTGACGGCGGCCTGGCTGTTCAACTATGCCAGCAGTGTCGACGAACTGAGCAAGATGTTTCAGTCGGCCGCCGACAACCTGAAGCCCGGCGGCCAATTGGTGGCCTACACCGCCAACCCGTCGTTCGAACTGCAAAAAGGCAATTTCACTCGCTATGGGATTGAGGTGTTCGATGAAACCCCGGTCGCCGGCGGGTTTCGCTGCAACGCGCAGTTCATGTCATCGCCCCCCGCACCGTTTACCTACTATCGCTGGGAGCAAGGCGTGTACGAAGAAGCCGCACGGGTAGCCGGTTTCAACCAGCTCACCTGGGTCGCCCCGCTGATCAGTGAACACAGCCGCACCTCCATGGGTGCGGGGTACTGGCAACTGTTCGAGCGCAACAGCCTGCAGATCGGTTTGACCTGCCGCAAATAATCGCGCAGTGATCGTTTCCACGCGCGTGGGAACGATCACGCCAGGGCGCCGACCGGCCGCAATCGCACCCGGATGTCCGCCCCCACCAGGCATTGCTCGATGATCGACAACGGTTGCGCCTGCCCCAGATCGGTCAAGCCATCCAACGCCAGCAACGGCCGTGCATCACTGCCCAGGAACAGCGGGGCGATGTAGACCAGCCACTCATCCACCAGGCCTGCCGCCGCAAAGGCGCCACACAATACCGGGCCGGCCTCGACCTGGACCTCGTTGCACCCCTCCTCAGCCAGGACCGTCATGACCTCTCGCAGGTCAAGCCCTTCGCCGTCCACCCCGACCTGCCGGAAACGCACACCCGCAGGTGGTGGGTGCGCCGGCTGGACGCCGGGCCCATGAAACACCAGGGTCGGTGCCGCGCCATCCAGCACATGGGCCTGGGCATCGCCCTTGAGATGCTGGTCGAGCACCACCCGCAGCGGAACGGAAAACGCCGCGTGCGGGTCGGGCAGGCGCACCGTCAGGCGCGGGTTGTCCGCCAGCAGCGTGCCACTGCCGGTGAGCACCGCGCAGGCCCGGGCGCGCCACACTTGCACATCGTCCCGGGCCTCGGGCGAGGTGATCCATTTGGATTGCCCGTTACCCAGGGCCGTGCGACCGTCCAGGCTCATGGCCAGTTTGATCCGCAACCATGGCCGCTTGCGTTCGGTACGTGAAAAAAACCCCTGGTTCAACTCGCGCGCCTCCGGACACGGCAAGTGTTCGACCAGCACACCCGCCGCCTCAAGCCGCTCAATGCCATGATGCTCATGCTGGGAGCGGTCGACACTGGCAATCACCACCCGCGCCACCCCGGCCCTGATCAACGCGTCGGCACAGGGCGGCGTGCGCCCATGCCCGCCGCACGGTTCCAGGGTGACGTAGGCGGTGGCGCCCCGCGCATCGGCGCCCGCCTCGCGCAGGGCATTGACTTCGGCGTGTGCCTGCCCCGCCCACTCGTGCCAGCCCTGGCCAAGCAGCAAGTCGCCCTTGGCGATCACGCAACCGACCCGGGGGTTGGGTGCCGTGGTAAAGGCGCCCC
The DNA here is from genome assembly GCF_900067035.1 of Pseudomonas sp. 1 R 17. Taxonomy (NCBI): domain Bacteria; kingdom Pseudomonadati; phylum Pseudomonadota; class Gammaproteobacteria; order Pseudomonadales; family Pseudomonadaceae; genus Pseudomonas; species Pseudomonas sp. 1 R 17. The sequence goes on along the minus strand of NZ_FKLB01000057.1, from coordinate 105,279 downwards.
GGTCGGCCAGTTTCAGGGCGAGCCGCATGAAGTGCATGTCGCGCGCCAGCGCCAGGCTCATGTGCGAACCAGCGCCAACAGGTACACCGCCTCACCATGCTGGCGCTCGATCACCACCAGGTCCTGCCAGGTGAAACCAAACGCTTCCAGGGTGTCGCGCACGCCCTGTTCGGTGAAGAAATAACCTTGACGCTGGTTATCCATCTCGCGCCAGCCCGGCTCCGGGTTGCTCGCGTCGACGCCGAAGACGTTGAGCCCGATCAACGCGCCAGGGCGCGCGTACTGGCGGATATTGGCCAGGTAACGGTCCCATTCATCCGGATGCTGGTGATGGAAGCAGCCATTGTCGAGTACGCCGTCAAACACCTCCCCTGCCGGTGGCTGCCAATCCTGCAGGGCGCTGCACACCAGGCTGAGACGCTCGCCCCAGCGTTTGCGCAGCAGCGGCCAGCTGGAATTCTCGACGATGTCCAGGCCGGTCACCCGGTGCCCTGCCAGGATGAACTCCGAGGCATCCCGCGCACGGCCGACGCCCACGTCGAGGATATGCTGGTCCGGCGTCGGCCCCAGTGCCTCGAGGAAAACCCGGGCGGCCTTGGCCATGCCAATGTCCCAGGACCACTCATCTTCACCATGGCTGTAGCGGTGGACAAATGAGGTGTCGAGCGCCCGGCGGTACGTCGATACGTCCATGAATTGCGCTTGCTTGCTCATATCAGGCAGTCCTTGGGTCAAGAGGCGCGACGGGTGGCGATCCCGTAGATCTGGCCATCGTAGGAACTGGCCAGGAAATCATCGCTGGCCGTGCTGTGGGTGATGCAGGAGATACCACTGGCGGTGGGACGCTGTACTTGCTGCCAGGAACGGCTGGGCAAGTCGAACAGCGCGATGGTGCCGCTGTAGTTCGCGGTGGCAATCACTTCGCCGTCGGCCGAGGCACAAATGCACTTGATGGAATTGCGGTGCGGCGTGTCATAGACCTCGTCACCGGACTCCAGCCACAGGCGCAGTTTCAGGTCGCGACCAATGCTGGCGAAACCGCCGTCGACCCGGCAGCAGCCGTTGGAGATACGCGTGTGGGCATTTTCGATATGCCGCGCGCAACTGAAGTCGCTGATAGTGTGCAGGGCGGCGGCGGCCGAGGCGCATACGCTGAACAGGTGATGCTCGTTGGCCGCCACGCCTTTGATCGCGTTGTCGTGCATCGGGATCGACGCCACCAGCTCCAGGCTGTTATCGCCGGCGATGACAAACACCAGGCCTTCGCCGGTGTAGGTTCCGATCAATGCATGCAGTTGGCCATTGCGCTGGAACGTGGTGCCGCAATTGAGCGGCGAGCGATGTTGATACAACAGGCGCCCGCTGAGGGCGTCGAACACCTGGCCCATCTGCCCACCGGTCAGCAGCAGCGGGCCGAACGGCAGCAGGAAGTTGCACAGGCTGCCGACGCCGCTCACGGGCTGGTTATCGCGAAACAGCAGGCCCGCGTCACCGATGCTGTATTGCCCGCCCTCGGTGGTCACCACGGCGTTGATGCTCACCGCCGGCTGAATGCCGTCCACGGTCCACTGATCGTGTTCATAATCCCAGGTGGCGTAGCGCGAGCCGAAGGTGGCGAACACCAAGGCGTCACTGCCGACGAACGCACAGCTGCGCGGCCAGACGATGCTCGGCAAGTTGGTGCTGCGCAGGCGCTCCAGCTGCGTGCCATCGAAGCGCCAGAGGATCGCCAGGCGGTCATAACTCAAGGTCACCAGCAGCTGTTTTTCATCATTCCAGACAATGCGCTTGATCCCGGCATCGTGGGCAGGAACGGAGCGGATCTCGCCTCCATGGATGATCGAGATACGCCCTTCGTCGTCACCGGCAAACACTACGCCGGCGCGGGTAATGGCGACGGTATCGGTCTCGACGCCACCGATGTCGACTTCATCGCATTGCTCGAAGGTGCTGGTGTCCCACTGGCGCACCGTGCCGTCGTCGCTGCTGGAAATCAGGCGTTTGCCATCCGGCGACCAGACCACGGAAATCACATCGGCCTGATGCCCGCGGCAGGTGCCCTTGAGGTTGCCGTCGAGGTCGAAGAGGCGCAGTTGATGATCGCGCGAGCAGGTCGCGATTGACGCACCGTCCGGCGAGAACACCGCCATTTCCACGTCGTCGTCATGCCTCGACAGCACGGCCTTGAGGCGCATGCTCGGCACTTCCCAGACGCGGGCGGTGTAGTCGCTGCTGGCGCTCACCAGGTACTTGCCATCGGCACTGAACGCGCACTGGTTGGCCAGGTGGTCATGGCTGACGCGGTGGATCGAATGCCCGGTCTGGGCGTTCCACAGAATGACTTGGTTGTCGTAGCCGGCGGTGGCGATGAACTCACCAGCATGGGCGGCGACGCCGCTGATAGGGCCTATGTGTCTCATCGAAAAGTCCTTTTCCTGGAGAATGAAATCAAAGCTTGATGGTGTGGCTCGACTTGCTGACTTTTGATCGCAGGTAGTTGTGGTTGTGCTTGGTCAGGAACACCCCGGTCGGCACTGAGCTGACCACGTCGATCCCGCCATCGCGCAACTGCTTGACCTTGTCCGGGTTGTTGGTCAGGAGCCGGCAGCGATGCACATCCAGGGCCCGCAGCATGGCGACCGCCGGGGCGAAACTGCGCGAGTCTTCCGGGTGATTGAGCTTCACGTTGGCCTCGTAGGTGTCCATGCCGGCGTCTTGCAGCAGGTAGGTTTCGAACTTCGAATACAGGCCGATACCGCGACCTTCCTGGCGCAGGTAGATCAGGTAGCCGCCTTCGGCATCGAGCGCCTTCAGGGCTTCCTGCAGCTGCGGGCCGCAATCGCAGCGCTGGGAACCGAACACATCACCGGTGATGCATTCGGAATGCACGCGCACCAGGGGCACATCGGCATCGGGCTCACCGGCTCTGACGGCAAAGTGTTCATTGTTCTTGTCAAAGCCCTTGAACCCGTAGAAGTGGGCGTTGACCTCACCGCCAAGAATGGAGATGGGAACTTGCGTATGAAGCGTTACTGGAGTGTCCATGGCATAGCCTCTATGGAAGTGTCGCGTTCTGGCCAGAGTGGTTTTCTACCAAACGGAATCCCATGACATAGATGGGTCTTGGATAACGTCCATGTCGGCGCTGATTGCGCGCAAGATCCCTGAAGCGGGTGAAACTGCCGCCACGGGCTACCCGGTGCCTACCAACATCCAGCACCAGGTCATCGTTGATCTCAGGCCCGCCCGGATAGGCCCGATAATCGTCGGCAACGTACTCTTCCACGTTGCCGGCCATGTCCAGCGCGCCAAACATCGAGGCGCCCTCGAGGAACACCCCGACGGGTGTCGACGTGAGCAACCCCAACTCGATGGTGTTGGCGTACTCGACATTGAAGGTTTCGCCCCAGGGAAACTGAGAGCGCTGCGGCCCTGCCGCGGCGTATTCCCACTGTGCTTCGCTGGGCAGCGCAAACGCGCGCCCGGTGCGTCGGCTCAGCCATTGGGCGTAGGCGTCGGCATCCACGTCGCTGACGCTGTAGACCGGGTGGTTGGCCTGGTGCTGGGGAAAGCGGCCAAAGGCCCAGCCGGTCGGCAGGAACGGATAACCGGTATCCAGCAGGAAGGCGCGATATTCGCTGTTGGTGACCGGGTAGCGACCGATGCGAAAGCTCGCCAGGTCGACCCGATGGTTGGGGGTTTCTTTCTCGATCCAACTGCGGTCCAGGCCCAGCCCGGCGTAGGCGGTCATGACCGCGTCGACGCGCTGCGGCTCCAGGCCGATCTCGACCTGGGCGGCAGGAACGTCGCACATGGCGGGGCTGAACACGTCGATGCGCGGGTCGCCCTTGTAGCCCAGCACTTCACCGGCGGCGATACGCCGCACCAGGGGTTCGGCAACCGACTCGACCACCCGTAGCAGTTGCTCGATGGGCGCACTCATCAGCTGTCCGGTGGCGTCGGCGATTTGCCGGGTCAGTTCATATTCGACGTAAGCCTGCGGGTAGCCCATCAATACCCGATCAGACACGTTCTTTGGCAAAGGGCTCGGCAGCGTCGGCCAATGCCAACCGTATTGATTCGTCATAGGTACACCTTTATTCCGAGCGAACACATCCACGACCGAGCGCGAAACCGCTCGGCGTGTGGGGATCAGTCAGGTATCAGAGTCGGTCGAGCAGCAACCTTCGATTGGTCTCGATCATCTCGATTTCGGTGGAGTACACCTCAACCACCAGGCCATCGGGGTCTTCGAAGTACACGGCCGTGCGGACGTTGTCCGGACCGTGGTGATAACCCGGCGCGGGGCCATTGCCCTTGACCAGGGTGATGTTGTCGTCGGCAGCCACCTTGTCGGCGATGCGTTTGACATCCTCCGGCAGCGCACGAATGCCGATGTGGTAGCCCGGCGGGTAGACAAAGTCGGGATTGTGTTCGATGAAGAAGTCGAAACCATTCAACTCCATCACTACTTTGCGCGGCCCCAGGTTGTAGCAATAGTGGGCGCCGAAGATGTCGCGATAGAACGCCTGGGAGGCTTCCAGGTCGCGGGTGAGGATGTTGATATGGGTCAGTTGCGGGCGCTGGGACTCCAACGCGGCAGTCTCGATGGATACACCTTCCAGGGACCGCCACATTTTGATCGCGGCGGCGAATTTGGAGAAACCGGCCAACCAGTTTTTCACCGTGTCCGGGGATACGCCCGCGTCAGTGATCGCCAGGCCATGGGGGTAAATGAAACAGGCCGTGCGTTGCAGCAATGCCGCGTTAAGCGGATCGCCGGCAGGTTGCCCGGCGCTGCCTTCGGCAAGGCGCACGATGCTGACGGCCTTGTTGTGGTAACCATCGGCCAATGCCGCGAGCCGGGTAGTGAGGGTGTCGAGGCTGTCTGCCGCCGACACCAACAGGATAAACCCGTCGGCCTGGGGTAATTGCGCGCCCTCCACGGCCGCGCACAGTTCAAAACCGGCGGCTTTCGCGCAGGTGTTCAACGGCTCGAGAAAGCCGTTCAGACGTGCGGCCGTGTCGGAGCTGTACAAGGTAATAAAGCGCAGCATCAGGCAACCCTCCCCTCGGTACGGCGACCGATCAACAGGCTGTAGCGCCCGATAGGTTCCTGCACCACCTCAAAGCCCTGGGCAACCATCTGTTCGGCAATCCAACGGGTGGGATGCAGTTCGCCGTGCACCGTGTTGACCATCATGTGCAGGGAGAAATCCGCCGACAGCGCCGGGTGAATTTCATCGTCTTCCAGGGTCATGCTCAGCACCAGCAACGAACCGCCGTCGTTGACCAACTGGGCAGCCGAGCGGATCAGCGTGCTGGTTTCTTCGCGGGTGAAGTAGTGCAGGCAGTCATTGACCATGATCACGTCGGCGCTTTCACCTTCGTAACGGGCCAGGTCCAGCAGGTTACGTTCCTTGAACGTCAGGCGCCCCGCCAACTGGTACTTCTCGACGGTGCTTTCGGCGGACTGGCGCGTGGCGGCCAGGTCCCAGATTTCGCCCTGGACCTGAGGGTGCCGCCGAGCGATTTCGGCGATATAGGTGCCGTGTCCACCGGCCAGGTCGATGACCTTGCTGGCGGTATCGAACACTGGCAATTCCTTGAGCACATCGACCATGGGTTGACTGAAGCGCACCATCGCATCGTTGAAGGCATCACGTGCGGCAATGTCGTGTTTGAAGCGGTTCTCCTGCTGGAAATCCATGGACTCGGCGCTGCTCAGGATCTCCCCCAGGCGTGGCCAGTTCTGCCACTGCAAGCGCTGGTGGGCAATGATCGGGCCGATGAACTCGGCGCTGCGGCTGACCAGGAAACGCTCGGCCAGGGGCTGGTTGGTATAGGTGTCGGCGGACTTTTTCAACAGACCCAGGGCAACCAGGCCATTGAGAAAGATCTTGGCCTTGTTGGGCACCCAGCCCAATTGCTGGCTGATTGCGTCGGCGGTAGCCGGGCGGGTGGTTTGATCGAAGAGGTGCTGCGCTACAGCGAAGTGAAGGATGGCGGATTGTCGATACTGGTCGGAGAGTTTCACCAGATCGACCACGCTGGACAGAGCAGTTACTTCATCAGCGTGCTCATAGATGGTCGTCGGCTTTTGCGCATTCATACAGATTCTCTTCCTTGAATGTTTTTGTCTTCGCTGACGTCGGCAAGCAATCAGTGTTTGAGACGTAGCGTGTTTTCTAACGGTCCGGAGTCGTGTGCAAATGAATGTTCAGGAGCAGCTTCCAAAAAAGCTAGCTACGATCCTAGTCCTAAGCCCTACAAAAGCAAGTCAAACCTTTTATAATTATTCGCTATTTATAATTAATTATTAATTCCTTTTATTTATTATTTTCCTGAGCGGCAAAAATGACTATGCTCATGCCCACTACCCCTTACGCAATGGATGGCGCCAAAGGTCGACGAACTCCAGTGATGCCCTCACTCCCCATGGTTACACGCGATTTATGACCTCCAAACCTGCCGACGATACCCAGTCATCCACCGCCGAACGCATCCTGTTTTTGCTCAAGACCCGTGGCCCGTTGAAAACCACCGAACTGGCTTCGCTGCTGGAACTCACGTTTGAGGCGACCCGGCAACAAATCCAGAAATTGCAGGCATCGGAGTTGATCGTCGGCGTTTCGGCACCCACTTCCGGGGCCGGCCGCCCTTCGTTGAAGTGGGCGCTGACGGACACCGCACACAACAAATTCCCCGATTCCCACAGCGTGCTGACCCTGCACCTGATCGAATCCATCGAGGGGGTTTTCGGCAGTGACGGCATCGAGAAAATCATCACCAGCATGGAAGCGACCAATCGCCAGGAATACGTCCAGGCGTGTTCGCAAGCCTCGTCCCTGGAAGAAAAAGTCGCCATCCTGGTGCGCATCCGCGAACTCGCCGGCTATATGGCGCACATGGAACCCGCAGGTGAAGGTTGGCTGCTGATCGAAAACCATTGCCCGATCTGCGCTGCCGCGCGCAAATGCCAGGGTTTCTGCCGCTCGGAGCTGCAGATATTTCGTGCAGCCATGGGTGACGACACCCTTGTCGAACGCTGCGAACACCTGATCTCCGGGGACCGGCGTTGCGTCTATAACATTCAACCGCGCACCTGACCGCCCCACACCAACCGCCCTAAAGGAATAAGGCCATGACACCGACTATCGACTTGCTCGCCAACCACCGCAGCGAGCGCAGCTTCCAATCCACGCCCGTCAGCGACGAACACCTGGATGCCATCTTGCGTGCCGGTCACCTGGCGCCGACGTCCTTCAATGCCCAGCATATTTCCGTGGTGGTCGTGCGCGACGCAGGCACCCGCCAACGCATTGCGGCAATAGCTGGCGGCCAGCCCTGGATCGCGTCGGCACCGGTGTTTATCACCCTGGTGGTGGACTTTCACAAGACCGCCGTCGGTGCCGCGCTCAATGGCCAGCAACAGCAGATCCAGCGGCACTTGGAAGGGCTGATCGCCGCCAGCACCGACGGCGGCATTATCCTCAGTACCCTGATGATCGCCGCACGCTCATTGGGGTTGGGCGTGGTGCCGGTGGGTGGCATTCGTGCCAACGCTGAAGCGATGATCGAGCTGCTCGGGCTGCCCGAGCAGACCTTCGCCCTGTGCGGACTGGCCCTGGGTCATGTGCACGAGCCGGCGGCACAGAAACCGCGCATGGGCATCGAAGCCTTCCGTCACGACGAGCGCTACAACCGTGCCGCGCTGGCACCGGCGATCAGTGCCTATGACCAGCACCTGATGCGCCATTGGCAGATCATTGGCCGTGCGGACGGCCAATCCTGGTCAAGCACCGTGGGCCGCACGTATGCACGCAACTACCGGCCCGACCTCAAGGCTCAGTTGCTGGCCAATGGCTTGTCCGCTGATTGAGCCTGCTGCGCACCGCCACTGCCCCAGCCCAGCGCCTTGTATAGCGCGATGGCGTTGAGGTAGGACGCCGTCTCGGCATCGGCCACGTCCTTCTTGATCAGGAAAAACGCGCGCTGGTTTTCCAGCACCGCCATGTAGGTGCCCGAACCGCTGCGGTAGCGTTTGCTGGCGATGTCGATCGCCTGCTCGGCATGGGTGGCGGACGCCAGCAACGCGCCCAGGCGGGTCTGGTCCTGCGCCAGGCGCATCAGTGCATTTTCCACATCTTCCTGGGCCTTGAGCAGCGACTGTTGATAGCGCGCCAGGGCACCTTCGGCCTGGGCCTGGGAACCGCGCAGGCGCGCGCGCACATTGCCCAGGCGAAACGCCGGCCAGTCCACCGACGGCGCCAGCTCATACGCGCGGGATGCGCTGCCCAGGTCGCCGCCGCGCAGGGCGAAGAAACCAATGAAACCGCCCAGGTTCAGGCGTGGGTACAGGTCGGCCGTGGCGGCGCCGACGTCTTCGGTGCTGGCGGCCAGCAGGCGTTCGGCGCTGACCACATCCGGACGATTGCGGATCAACTGGTCGACATCGCCCAAGGGCAGTTGCCGGGCCAGGGGCGCGAGGAAATGCGCCTTGGCCAGGGCCTGCTGTTGACGCGGGGGTTGGCCGGTCAATACGTCCAGGCGATAACCGGTTTCCTGGATCCGCGTCAGCAACGGTGGAATCGCCGCCTCACTGAGCAGCAGGTTGGCGTGGGCGTTTTGCTGATCCTCGAATTGGCCGCTGCCGGCGCGCACCTGAGCGCTGGTCAGCGTGAGCGTTTCGCGCCAGGCACTGACCTGGGCCTGGGCCACCTCCAGGCTGCGGCTCAAGCCCTGCTGCTCGTAGTAATAACGCGCCACATCGGCGGCGATGCTCAACTGCATCAGCGCCAGGTCCGCCTGCGCCGCCTGCGAGCGTGCCAGGGCCGAGGCCGTCAAGCGTTGCAAACGCCCGAACACGTCGATCTCCCACTGCACATCAAAGCCGGCGCGATAGGTCTGCGACAGCATCCGCTCGGGAGGCCCACCGTCGAACGGCAACTGCTGCTCCAGGCTGCGGCCATAGGCGGTACGGGCAGTGACGCCGGGATACTGGTCGAGCCGGCGGTCATCAAACACCGCACGGGAGGCCAACAGGTTGGCCTGGGCCTGGCGAATGTCATGGTTATGCGCCAGCGCCGTGTCGATCAGGCGATCGAGCTCGGCGTCGTCAAAAAACGACCACCACTGGGCCTGCACCGGCGCCTGTTGGGCGAACAAGGCCTTTTGTGCAGTGACCAGGCTGATCGGCGGGGTTATGGGCTTTTCGTAATGCGGCCCGACCATGCAGCCGTTGAGCAGAATCAGCGCCAGCACGGTGGTGACAGTTTTGCCGGGCTTCATGGTTCACTCCTCAGGGTTTGCGCCAGGGACTGGGCCCTCGGGGTCGCGGCCGCCACTGAATGCTTGCGGGCCAGCAGGGTGTAGACCGTCGGCAGCACGAACAGGGTGAAGCAGGTACCGATCAGCATGCCCGATACAATTACCACCCCCAGGCCATAGCGGCTGTTGGCCCCGGCACCCGAGGCGAACAGCAGCGGCACCAGGCCGACCACCATGGCCGCCGTCGTCATCAGGATCGGCCGCAAGCGAATCTGCGCGGCCTTGCGTATCGCCTCGGAACGGTCAAGGTGTTCCTGGGCCTGCAAGGCGTTGGCGAACTCGACCATCAGGATGCCGTGCTTGCTGATCAGCCCGATCAGGGTCACCAGGCCGATCTGGGTGTAGATATTGATCGTGGCGTAGCCCAGCGCCAGGGGAATCAGCGCGCCGCTGATGGACAGCGGCACGGTGATCAGGATGATCAGCGGGTCCATCAGGCTTTCGTACTGCGCCGCGAGTACCAGGTAGATCACGATCACCGCCGCCAGGAACGCCAGCAGCAGCGCATTGCCTTCCTGGGTGTACTGCCGCGCATCGGATTGCCAGTCGTAGCTGAACCCCACGGGCAACTCGGCGGTGACGCCTTCCAGGAACGCCACGGCGTCGCCCAGGGTGACCCCGGCAGCCGGCACGCCCTGGAAGGTCGCGGCGTTCTGCTGGTTGAACTGGGTCAGCTTGTTGGGTTCGACGTGCTCGGACACCTGGATCACCGTCGACAGCGGAATCAGTGTGCCGTCTTCCGTGCGCACATACTGGCGGGTCAGGGCTTCGGGCGTCAGTCGCTCACTGCCCGGGCTCTGGGCAATCACATCATAGGAGCGGCCCTCCAGGCCAAAGCGGTTGAGGTAGTTTTCCCCCACCAGCACCGCCAGCGATTCGCCGATGTCCTGCATGCGGATCCCCAGGCTGTTGGCCTTGGCCCGGTCCACTCGCACCTGTACCACCGGGTTGTTGTAGTCCAGGTCACTGTCGACCACGGCGAACAACCCACTGTCGCGGGCCTTCTGCTTGATCTGCTCCATGGTCTCGTACAGCACGCGGTAATCCTGGGAGCTGCGCAGCACCAGTTGCACCGGCAGGCCACCGGTGGAGCCCGGCAAGGCAGGCAACTGGAAGGCAAAGATGCTGGTGCCTTCCACGTCGTTGGTAGCCGCTTGCAGGTCGACCTGGATCTGCGCGGCGGTGCGCTCGCGCTCGCCCCACAACGTCAGGTTGATGCCGCCAATGCTCGAGGCGATGCCGTCGCTGCCATTGATGATCCAGGTGCTGACGGTTTCCGGCAGGCGCCCGTAGACCTCATTCAGCTTGGCGGAAAAGCGCTCGACGTACTCCAAATTGGCATGTTGCGGCGCCTTGATGGCGGTGAGCAGCCCCGCCTGGTCCTCGGTGGGCGCCAGCTCCCGCTGCGGCAACTGGTACAGCCACGGCAGGCTGATCATCACCAGCAAGGCAAACAGCCCGCTGAGCCAGCGATGCCGCAGCGACAGGTCCAGCACCTTGGCATAACGCAGGGCCAGGCCGTCGAAGAAACGGTTGGCCAGGTGTGCCATGCGCCCTTCCGATTGCTTGGACTGCAGCAGGAACGAGCTCATGACCGGCGACAACGTCAGCGCCACCACGCCGGACACGATCACCGCGCCGGCCAGGGTCAGGGCGAATTCACGAAACAACGCCCCCGTGAGGCCGCCCATCATGCCGATGGGCGCATACACCGCCGCCAGGGTAATGGTCATGGCGATCACCGGGCCCGCCACTTCCCGCGCCCCGACCAGGGCGGCCGCCACCGGGGTCTTGCCTTCCTCGATATGCCGGTGCACGTTCTCCACCACCACAATCGCATCGTCCACCACCAGACCCACAGCCAGCACCATCGCCAACAGCGTCAACAGGTTGAGGCTGAAACCGAACGCCAGCATCAGCGCCGCGGCCCCCAGCATCGACAAGGGGATGGTCACCACCGGAATCAGTACCGTGCGCAACGACCCCAGGCACAGGTAGATGACGATCACCACGATCAGCAAGGCCTCGAGCAGGGTCTTCATCACCTCGTCGATGGAGGTCTGGATAAAGCGCGCGGTTTCAAACGCCAGCTCGGCCTTGACGTCCGGCGGCAGGGTCTTGCGCACGTCCGGCAGGAGTTTCTTGATACCGTCGACAATCACCAGCGGGTTGCCGCCGGGCGTCGGGAACAACCCCAGGTGCACGGCCGAAACGCCATCCATGGTGGCGCTGGTTTCGCTGGACGCCGCGCCCAGCTCCACGGTGCCGACATCCTTCAGGCGCACCAGGCCGTTGCCATCGTTGCGCAGCACCAAATCGCGAAATTCATTGACGTTGGTCAGGTCGGTATTGACCCGCAGGTTGGCGACCACGAACAGGCCTTTGACCTTGCCCGGCGCTGCCTGGTAGTTGTTGCGGCGCACCGCGTCGGCCACATCGGCGGCGGTCAGGCCGCGCGTGGCCAGCCGTGCGGGGTCGATCCACAGGCGCATCGCCAGGGTTTGCCCGCCGAACACCTGGACCTTGGCCACGCCCTCGATGGTGCTCATCACCGGCTCCACCACCCGTGCCAGGTAATCGGTCAAGGCCGGGGTCGACAGGGTCGGGCTGGAGAACCCGATATAGGCCACCGCCGTCGACTCGCCGGACGAGCGCTCGATCACCGGGTCATAGGCCTGCTCCGGCAGCCGGAAACGCACCTGGTTGACCTTGGCCATGACTTCCGTGAGCGCCTGGGTCGAGTCACGGTTGAGCTCCATGCGCACCGTGACCACGCTGCGCCCCTGCACCGACGAACTCGACAGGTAATCCACGCCTTCCACCGATGACACCGCCTGGGCAATCGGTTGCGTGACGAAGCCCTGCATCAGGTCTGACGAAGCGCCGGGGTATTCGGTGGTCACGGTGATGGTGGAGCTTTCCAGCATCGGGTACTGGCGGATCGGCAGCTGCAACAAGGACATGATCCCCAGCAGCAGGATCAGAATACTGACGACAAGCGCGAGCACCGGCCGCCGAACGAAAATATCGGTGAAAGTCATGAGCGTTCTCTGGGCGAAGAATCAGATGCCCGTCACAGGCGGTTTGGACGCAGGCAGGGCCAGGGTGTCATCGGTCGCCTGCACCGCCATGCCGTCACTGAGCTTGAGTTGCCCGGAGGTCACCACCTGGTCACCCTCGTGCAAGCCTTCCTGGATCTGGACCCAACCGTCCTGGCGCTGGCCGATTTTCACCGCCACCCGCTTGACCACCAGCGTGGCGCCCTGGTCCGGGCGGGCAAGGAAAACGGTATCGCCATAGGCGGTGTAGGCCACCGCCGTTTCCGGCACGGTGAGCACATCGGCCACCTCGGTATCGGCCACTTTGACGCTGGCGTACATGCCCGGCTTGAGGGGGGCGTCCGGGCTCTCCAGCGTGGCCTGCACCTGCACCGTGCGTGAGCGGCCGATCATCGGGTCGACGGCACTGATCCGCGCCTTGAACACCCGGTCAGGGTAGGCGTCGATCAGCACGCCTACGGTTTGCCCGACGACCAGGCGGCGACTGAGCTGCTCATCCAGGGAAAAATTGACATAGAGCACCTGGGTGTTGACCAGGCTGACGATGCGGTCGCCGACATTGAGGTACTGCCCTTCGTTGACCTGGCGAATGCCGAGCACTCCGGCGAAGGGCGCGCGGATGGTCTTCTGGGCGATCAGGGCCTGGACTTTTTTCAACTCGCCCAGGGCCATGTCATGGGCGGCCCGGGCGTTGTCGAGCTGTTCCTGGGTCGCAGCGTTTTCCCTGACCAGCCCGGTCACGCGCTTGCGGATGATCTCGGCATTGCGCACCTGGGCCTGCAGCCGCAACTGCTCGGCCTGTTCCGGGGCATCGTTGAGCTTGACCAGCACTTCGCCAGCCTTGACCTGGCGGCCCGACTCAAAGTTGATCAACGTGACCCGCCCGCCTACCTCGGCGGAAACCTGCACCTGGGAAGCCGCTTCCAGCTCACCGACGCCGGCGAAATACACATTGGCCGGGCGCACTTGCACCGCCCCCAGGGCCACCTTGGTCAACGCGCTGGCGGGGGCATCGGCGGATTGGGCCTGGGACGGCGCGCGCGACATCATCACCACTGCGATGACCGCCACCGGAATCAACACCAGGCTGGTTATCTTCTTCTTGTTCATGGACGTCCTTATCACGATGAGTGCATTACACGCGGTTCACAGCCAGCTGTGGTTGAACAGGAAGAAGGCCAGTACCGCCCAGATCGTCAGCACCAGGTGCGTCAGTTGCAACCCCTCCTGGCGAATCCAGTAGCCGAACCACAAGCCCCCCAGCAGCATCGCGAAGACAAACGCCGAAAACGCACTCAGGGCCAGGTTGAGCCAGGGCCGTGCCGACAGCAGGCCGTCGCCGAGGATCAACTGATAGCTGCCGGTCCAGGCCGCGAGCGCGGCGACCACTTGCAGGGCCAGCACCACCAGCAGGGCCAGTTGGTGCAGACGGGGTGAACGCACGGCCCGCACCAGCAAGGGAATGTCGATGGCAGGACTCTGGCGCAACGGCTCCATGGCCATGGTCGCGCCTACCGCGCCTACCGAGCTGCGAAACGCTTGCCAGTTGTTAAGCACCGCAATGCTCAGCCACAGGCTCAGGCCGACGGCCTGTACGCCCAGGAACACCGACAACGAGTGACCCAGTAACCCTGCCTCCACAGTCATTCAAACCTCCGTATTTGCCGAAAGGGAAATCCAGCCTCAGGTATATACACAAGACATTGCTTGGATAATACGTCGCAGGCGTTTAAATACAAGATTTATCTTTGTGCGGGAGGGGCTTCAGGAAGGTTGGAAACGCTGTCTGACAGGCGCCCGCCGGGGCGTTCGGCGCAGTCATGCCGAAGCCCGGAAGCGGTTGTGAGGGGGGGTTACTTGCGAGGGATTATCACGCCGTCCTGGCGGCGATGGCTTCGATTTCCACCAGTGCACCGGGCAATGGCAACGCCACGACCTGCAACGCGGTGCGTGCCGGCTTGTTCGGCTGCTCGGGGGTGCCGAAGAACTGCGTATACCCACGCTGCAACCCAGCGAAATCCAGCTTGCCGCCCGTTTCCTCGGCGCCGACCAGGAATACCCGTAACTGCACGATATCGCCCAGGTCCAGGTCTTGCTGGCGCAGGATCTGGCGCAGCTTGTTGAACACCGAAACTGTCTGCACTTCGGTGTTGCCAAACACCCCGGGAACCGTTGGATCAACCAGGTCCGGCAAGGTCCCGCTGACAAAGATCAGGCTGGCGGACGCCGGTACGGTGACGGTCTGCGAGATCGGAAAATCGCCGACGCTGGTGCGTTGAATGCTGTCGCTCATGGGTGTGTTCCTTATGAGGCGGCCACTGCCGCGAGGTGTGTTTGTCGGGTCACGCGTTCAGCCAGTTGCGCGACCACATGCCGCGCCGAGTTGGCCGCCGATTCCTGCCAGATGCCCACGCCGCTTTGCACCAGGCCGTCGCCGGCGAAGTACACGCGGCCGTGGCCCTCTTCGAGCAAGGCGCTGGCATCGGCGGGGAAGTGTTCACGTTGCAGCCACGGGCCTTCGCTGAAGGGGATCTGTTCCCAGGACACCGCCAGCGGGTGACGCAGGTGCCTGGAGTAGCCCGGATGCAGCAGCTCCACCGCTTCCTTGGAGGTGGCGTACTGCTGGTCGAACGGTCGCGCGCCAAACGCATCGGCGCCCTCCCCGGTCACGTAACCGGCCACCAGCAGGCCCTCGCGGGTGTTGAGGTCGTTGCTCGGGTACCAGAGCAGGCGCGCCGGGTGTTCGATCCACGACAGGCCGCCGTAGGTGCGGTAGTCGGTTTCCCAGAAGCGTGGGGACTGCCACGCCACTTTGGTGGCCTGGTCGCTGCGGGTGCTGAGCAAGGCGGCCTTGATCGGGTCGCTGAAGTCGGTGTCGAGCTTGGCCAGCAGCGGCAGCGGCAAGGTCGAGACCAGATAGTCGGCGCGTACCACCTGCTCGCGACCGCTGCGTTGGTCGTGGTAGGTCACGGCTACGCCGTTTTCCAACTGACGGATCTGGCGGACCTGGGCACCCAGTTGCACGTGATCGCTGACGCGCCGGTAGAAGGCGTCGGTGATGCGGTCCATGCCACCCACCGGCTGGAACATGGTCGCCGAGAATTCCGGGAATTCGGTGTGCAGCAAGGCGCCCCACAGTTCGGGGTGCAGCAGTTGGTCCAGCGCCAACGGGCTGCGGCTGGCGGGCAAGGCGCCGGGATGTGCCGGGGACTCCAGGTGCCCTGAACGGATCGTGCCCTCAAAGGCCAGCTCCTGGGACAGGTCGCCATACACGTGCAAAAACGCCAGCAAGCGCGTGCGTTCCTCGGCGCTCAGCACATCGTCGAGGGCATCACGCTGCACCGCTTTGGCCAGCAACCCGGACAAATGCCCGCGCGCATCGTTGATCGCCTGGCCGACGGTGAAAGCCGGCTGGTTCACATCCGGCCGCACCTGGGCGCCATGGCTGCTGTTGACCAGCACTTCCAGCGGCACCCCCAGCTCACTGCAATAGTCGAGGATCGTGCGGTGCTGGCTGGGAATCCGTGCAGGCCCGGCGTTGAAGTAATGCCCCGGCTCGAACGCGGCGGTCTGCGTACGGCCATCCTTATAGTCCACGCGGTCGCCATGACGGATTGTCCAGGTGCGGCCGCCGACTCGCTCACGGGCTTCCAGCACCTGCACGCTGAACCCGGCGCGGGTCAGTTCCAGGGCGGTGACCAGCCCGGCAATCCCGGCACCCAGCACCAGCACGCGGGTGCCCTGCCCCAGACCGTCCTTGAGTTTCAACGGTTGCGGTCGGCGGTGCGATGACGGCCCGAGGCCGAGTACCGCGAGTGCATCCTTGACGGCTTTTTCGCCGCCTACCGCAGCGATGCTCGACAACGCTTCACGTCGTGTCAGTCCCATGTCGATTGCTCCTTAATCCGGCAGGCCCGGTGGGTTGATCAGCGACTTGTCGACGCGCTCCACATCCAGGCCCCAGCGTTGCAGCACCTGCTCGTACTGGCCGCCGGCAATCGCGCCTTCCAGGGCGGTGTGGATCGGCTTGACCAGGCCGTTGTCCTTGCGGGTGGTCACGGCAATGTCCGCCTGCAATGGCCAGCCACCGTTCACCGTACCGACGCGCTTGATGCCGCCGGTAATCGCCGCCGAATAGGCGTACACCGAGTTGGGCCCGAACAGCGCATCGCTGCGCCCCGATTGCACCGCCAGTTGCGCGGCGGCCTGGTCGTCGAAGTACTGCAACAGCGCGGGCTTGAGGCCGGCCTTTTCGTTGGCCTCGTTCCAGGCCAGCAGGACTTTTTCCTGGTTGGTGCCGGAGCCGACGATGATCTTCAGCCCGGCAATATCGGCTGCCTGCTTGATCTCGCTGATCTTGCTGGTGGTCTTGACGTAGAAGCCGAGCACATCCTGGCGATAGGTGGCGAAGTCAAAGCGCTTCTTGCGCGCCTCGGTCACGGTGACGTTGCTGATCACCGCGTCGTACTTGCCCGAGCTGACGCCCAGGGGCCAATCCTCCCAACTGGTAGGCACCACGTTCAATTCCAGGCCCAGACTGTCAGCAACCAACTGCGCGGTATCGGCCTCGCTGCCGATGGTGGTCTTGTCGTCATTGGCCAGCATCGCCAGGGGAGGCGCTGCGCCTTTTACGGTTACTGCCACGGTGAACGTGCCCGGCTGGGCGAACTTGAAGCCCGGCGGGATCTGCGCAATGGCCGCTTCGTTACGCGGCACATGGATGCGCGGACGGTCGGGGCTGAGGTCGACCTGTTGCACGGCGAATGCGCTTTGCGCAGCACTGACGGCCAGCGCCAGCAGGGCCACGCGGGTGGTGTTGATGAACATGGGCAGTCACTCCTTGAACTAAAGCACCTTGCCGAGAAAGGCTACGGTGCGGGGATGTCGGGGTTGGCGGAAAATCTGTTCGGGCGGGCCTTCTTCGATCAACTCGCCGTCGCAGAGGAACACCACGTGGTCGGCCACTTCGCGGGCAAAACCGATTTCGTGGGTGACGATCACCAGGGTCACGCCCAGTTGGGTCAGGCCCTTGATCACGTCGAGTACTTCGCCCACCAGTTCCGGGTCGAGGGCCGAGGTGGGCTCATCGAACAGCAGCACCTTGGGGTCCAGCGCCAGTGCGCGGGCAATGGCGACGCGCTGTTGCTGGCCGCCGGAAAGCTGGCGTGGGTAGGCATCGACCTTGTCCGCCAGGCCAACCTTGGCCAACAGTGCGGTGGCCTTGGCCTGGGCGTCGGCCTTGCTCCAGCGCTTGTGCGCCAGCGGCGCCTCGGCGACGTTTTCCCAGGCGGTCAGGTGCGGGAACAGGTTGAAGTTCTGGAACACAAAACCGACGTCGATACGGCGCTTGAGAATCTCGCGTTCCTTGAGCTCGTAAAGCAGGTCGCCCTTGCGTCGATAACCGACGTATTCACCGTCGATGGTGATGTGCCCGCTGTCGATCTTTTCCAGGTGGTTGATGGTGCGCAGCAAGGTGGACTTGCCCGAGCCGGACGGCCCGAGAATCACCGTGACCTTGCCTGGGTCGATGGTCAGGTCGATGTCTTTCAACACCTGTTGATTGCCAAAGCGCTTGCCCACGCCCTGGATCTGGATACGGCCGGCACGGGCTTCACTCATGGGTGTTCTCCTTCAGCCAGCGGCGCACGCGTTGCCACGGCGTGGGCGGCAGCACCCTGGCCGTACCCCGGGCGAAATGCCGCTCGACGTAATACTGGGCGCTGGTGAGCACGGTGGTGATGATCAGGTACCAGACGGTGGCGACGATCAGCAGCGGGATCACCGCCTGAGTGCGGTTGTAGATGACCTGCACGGTGTAGAACAGCTCCGGCAAGGCCAACACGTAGACGATGGAGGTGCCCTTGACCAGGCCAATGATTTCATTGAACCCCGACGGCAGGATCGAGCGCAGCGCCTGGGGCAGGATGATCCGGAAGATGCGCCGCGAGGCCGGCAGGCCCAGGGCTGCCGCCGCTTCATGCTGGCCGGCATCCACACCGATCAGGCCGCCGCGAATGATCTCCGCCGCGTACGCCGCCTGCATCAGGCTCAGGCCCAGTACGGCCACGGTGAATTGGCTGAGCACGTCCACCGTCGACCACTCGGCGAACACCAGGTCGGTAAACGGCACACCGAGGACAATGTGGTCGTACAGGTAGGCGAAGTTGTAGAGGATGATCAGCACCAGCAGCGCCGGCATCGAGCGGAAAAACCAGATGTAGCCCCAGGCCAGGGCCGCCAGCAGCGGCGAGCCCGACAGCCGCGCCAACGCCAGCGCAGTGCCGAGGATGGCGCTGAACACCGTGCTCAGCAGCGTCAGCAACAGGGTCTGGCCGAGGCCACGCAGCACCGACGGCGAGAAGAACCACTGGCCGAACACGCCCCACTCCCAGCGCGGGTTGGTGGCCAGGGAATGCCCGATGGCGAGCAGCACCAGCGAGGCAAAGATCGACCCGGCCCAGCGCCAGGGGTGCCGCGCGGGCACCACCTGCAGGGCTTTGATCGGTGTGGACACTCGCGCCTGGCGCAGCGCGCCGGGCGAGTCAATCAGGTCATAGGATTTGGCAACGATGGGCATGGTGTATTCCTCGGCCTAGAAGGCATAGGTCAAGCGGGTGTAGTAGTACCCGCCGGTAAAACCGTAGGGCGAATAGGTGCCGTAGCTGCTGACCATGGTGCTGCTCGGTACACCTTGTTTTTTCGGGTAGACGTCGAACAGGTTCTTGGCGCCGATGGCCACGTTGAGGTCTTTGGTGAGGGTGTAGCCAAGGTCGAGGTCGGTGATCCACTTGGCGCTGTAGACCCGGTCGAGGCTGCGGTCGGCGGAGACGTTGACCTCTTTGTAAGAGCCGTAGCGGGTCAGGGCCAGGTTGAGGTTGAAGCGCTCGATGCTCCAGTCGCCACCGAGGATCAGCTTGGTGCTGGGCTGCACGCCGGTGATCAGGTTGCGTGCCTCGCGGTCCATCAGGTCATAGGCCGTGCCCAGGATCGTGGTGGATTCCTTGTAGTTGAGGATTCTGGTCTGGTTCCAGTTGAACGCGGCGGTCCATTTCAGCGCGCCATAGGGGCCGAGGTCCTGGCTGTAGTTGCCGACCAGGTCCAGGCCTTTGGTGCGGGTGTCGGCGCCGTTGATGAAGTACTGGCCGCCGGAGGTGGAGGTGATGCCATTGCCTTGCAGCACCTGGGTGATTTCCGGGCCGAGCAAGGTGCCCGTGAGGGTGATGCGGTCGCGCAGGTTGATCACGTAGGCGTCGGCGGTGAAGCTCAGGCGATCGGTGGGGGTGAGGGTGAAACCCAGGCTGAAGTTGGTGGAACGCTCGGGTTTCAGTTCCTGCGCCCCCAGAGCCTGGGCAGCGGCCGAACCTACCGGCAGCACGCCGTAGTTGATCGACTGGTACACGCCGTCGACCACGCCATAGGTGGTGGACCGCGCACTGAACAGGCTGTTGGCCAGGGACGGCGCACGGAAGCCATTGCTCACGGTGGCGCGCACGGCGAATTGCGGGGTGAAGTCGTAGCGGGTGGTCAGCTTGCCGCTGCGGGTAGCACCCACGCCCTGGTTGTAATGCTCGTAGCGAAACGCGGTGCCCACGTACCAGTCCGGCACCGGGTTGAAGCCCACGTCGACGTAACTGGCGAGGCTGTTGCGCGAGGCGCTGCTTTCTTCATCCGGCGAGATGCCGTTGGTGACCTGGGCCCCGGACGACGCACAGTTACCCGGTGCCACGCAGTAGCCGCCGTTGGCGTAGGACTCATAGTCACCGGCCTGCACCTCGTAGGTGTCGCGGCGATGTTCGAAACCGTAGCTCAGGTCCAGCGGCTTTTGCAGGCCGATATCGAAGCCGCGCTTGAAATCGAGGTTGGTGGTCAGCTCGGTGGAAATCCAGGTGCCGGAGGTGAAGCTGTTCGGCGTGGCCTCGCCCAGGGAGGGGTTCTGGTTATGGGTGGTGCCCTGCTCCGCCGCGTTGCGTCCGTAGGTGGTGGACAGGTCCCAGTCCCACTCGCCGACGGTGCCTTTACCGCCGAATGCGGCCTGGAAGTCGTCCTCGTCGATATACCAGGTCGGCGTGTAGCCGCCGGGGTAACCGTTAGGCCCGGTGGTAATGGTGTTGGTGATGGTCGGCAGGCGGAAGTTCTGGCCCTGCTCGGCCTTGCGCCGCGAATAGGTGGTGAAGGAATACAGGCTGAAGCTGTCGTCGATCGGCAATTCGGCGTTGTAGCCCAGGGTCAGCAGGTTGGTCTTCGGTGTGCCGTAGCCGCCATAGGTGGAGCGGCCGGCCTGCTCAAAGGCCTGGGCATAGGTGTAGCCGTTGGCGCTGGCCTTGTTGTCGTCGTTCTGGCTGCGCGCGTCCAGGGCCAACTGCACGATGCCGCCGTTGCCGATCTCGAAGCCCTTGTTGAGGCTTTGCTGCACGGTCTGTTTCTTGCCGTCGTAACCCTGGCCGACATGGGTCACCGAGGTGCCGCTGGTGTCGGCCTTGAGGATCACGTTGATGACCCCGGCGATGGCATCGGAGCCGTACTGGGCGGCGGCCCCGTCGCGCAGGACTTCGACGTGGTCGATGGCGCTGATGGGGATCAAATCCAGGTCTGCCGGTGCGGCGCCGGTGTTGATGCCGTTGATGTTCAGGGTGGCCGCGGTGTGGCGGCGCTTGCCATTGACCAGCACCAGCACCTCGGCGGCACTCATGCCGCGCAGGTTCGGCGCACGGGCGATGCCGCTGGCGTCCCAACCGGTTTTTTCCGGCAGGGTCAGCGACGGGATCACCGCGCTCAACGCCTCCATCAAACCGGGCTTGCCGGTGCTTTGCAATTGCTTGGCGCTGACCACATCGATCGGCACCGGGCTGCTGGTGACCGTGCGTTGTTCGGCGCCACGGTTACCGGTGACCACCACGGTGGACAGGGTGCTGTCGTCCTGGGCCTGGGCGGTGTTGGCCAGGATTGCCAGCGCCAGGATGGCGGTCGGTTGTAAGACTTGCTTCATAGCCACTCCAGACATTCCAAATCGCGAAGTCGGGCAGTCACGCGGGAGGGCGCGGTGCTCGATTTTTTTCAGTGGGGTTGCGGCGATTGGGGACTAGGTGTGGCGCTGGGTTTGAATTGGCAACATACGTTGAACTCCCTTCCAACGATTCTGCTGCGGGGATGATCACCCGGTTATGGCGCGCAGAATCTTGATTACGCTGGGTACCATCCGAGGTCAGGGGTAGGCTGTTGCGATCAAACATAACGGAATGGGTTTTGAAAATATAATGCTGTTTTGATATAAGCTAATATTCTCTAATTTTATTATTTTTTAGTTTTTTTATTCATATAAATAATGTCTTTTGAGATTGGCCTTTAGCTCGGGCCCAGATCTATCTGATATCGGGATATCAAACTGTGGGAGGGGGCTCGCGTACATCGCCTCCTGTAGGAGCGAGCTTGCTCGCGAAAAACGTCAACGATAACGCGTGCCTCCTGAATTAACGTGGCGCCTGTGAGTTTTTCGCGAGCAAGCTCGCTCCTACAAAAAGCCTTAACTGACTGGTATTAGGGCTTGCCCCCTCCCACATTTCAGTTAGCCGGCTTCAACAACTGCATCTGCTGGCGATAGTCATCCGTCACCTGCCGCGCCTGGCTGCTGCTGGTAATCACCCTCGGGGTAATCAGCACAATCAATTCCGTGCGGTCCTTGGACTTGCTGGTATTGCCAAACAACCAGCGCAACCCCGGAATCTTCCCAAGGTAAGGCACCGCACTGACACTCTCCGCGTTGTCCTGCTTGATCAACCCGCCCAGTAGCACTGTCTGCCCACTCTGCACCGCGACCTGGGTGGATACCGAGCGCGTGGAGATACGTGGGTTGGCCTGGGTGTCGTTGCTGGACGCCTGCGGGTCCTGGGCATCGCTGACCTGCTGCTGAATGTCCATGTACACCAAGCCACCCGGATTGATACGTGGCACGACGTCGAGGATCACCCCGGTCTGCACGTATTCAACACTGCTCAAGGTGGTGTCGGAGGTGCCGGTGTTGACCGTGGTCTGGCTGATCGGGATGTTGTCGCCCACCTGGATCTGCGCCGGTTGGTTGTTCATCACCACCAGCGACGGCGCCGACAGCACCTGGGTGCGACCGTTGGTTTCGAGGGCGTGCAGGGCCACTTGCAGGTTGGAGCTGACGAAGGAGTAGAACAACGAATCCGTCGCGCCCAACCCTGCCCCGCCGCCGCCCAACGCGCCTTGGCTGCCGGCGGTGTTACCCACGGTGGTGCTGGTGGAATTGCCTGCCAGGCGGCCGAGGTACCACTGCACGCCCAGGTCCAGTTCGCCGGTGAGCTTGACCTCGAGGATGCGCGTTTCGATCTGCACTTGCAGCGGTGGGTTGTCGAGGCGTTTGATCGCCGATTCGATCTCTTTCCACTGCACCGGGCGGGTGCGGACCAGCAGTTGGTTACTG
This sequence comes from Pseudomonas sp. 1 R 17, assembly GCF_900067035.1. NCBI lineage: Bacteria > Pseudomonadati > Pseudomonadota > Gammaproteobacteria > Pseudomonadales > Pseudomonadaceae > Pseudomonas > Pseudomonas sp. 1 R 17. The sequence continues at coordinate 82,449 of NZ_FKLB01000057.1, read as the reverse complement.
CTTTTCTGTGCGGTGATGCGGGTGCCGGCGTCGAGGCTTTTGGCCGGGGCGTCTTCGCTCGCGCCCTGCTCGGCGGTGTCCTGCTCGGCGTCGGGCTCCTGCTCCTCATCCTCTGCGGCGGGTGGGTTGCCATTGAGGTTGTTGCTCAGGCCACCGGGCGTGCTGCCGGAGGTGCTGTTGGTGCCCGGCGAGGACAAGGTCGCGGTGCGCAAACCGGGGGCGACCTTGGCCGGGGTGTCGTCCTTGATCGCACCCGTGCCGTAGATCTGGCGCAGGTACTTGGCGAGGTCGGTGGCCTTCATGTTGCGCACGTCGTAGACGTACATCTGCGGCTCGTTGCCGCCGCCTTCGTCGATGGTGTGGATCCAGTCGCCGACTTCACTGAGGTACTGCGGCTGCGACGAGATCGCCACCACCGAGTTGGTCCGCTCGATGGGCAAGAAGCGCACCATGCCCGCCAGGGGCATGCCGCTGTCGGGGCCGAACATTTTTTGCAGTTCGGGCATCAGCTCGGCCACCGACGCCCGTTGCAGGCCGAACACGCCCACCGACATGCCCTTGAGCCAGTCCACGTCGAAGGTGTCGATGGTGTCCTGATAATTGGCCAGTTCTTCGGGGGTGCCGGCCAGGCTCAACACATTGCGCGCCGGGTCCACCAGTAGGAACGCATTCTCGCGGGCGAACGGCTTGAGCAGTTTCTGCATCTCGGTGGCCGAGATATAACGCAACGGAAACAGGCGTGCCGACAAACCGCTGGAGGGCTGCGACACGCGCATCTCCGGCACCAGCTTGCCCGCCACCGCCTGGTTGGCCGGCAGGATCACATAGCGGTTGCCCTGTTTGATCATGGCGTTGTCGGTCCACGACAACAGGGTCTCCAGAATCGACAAGGCCTGCTGTTTGTTCACCGGCTTGGACGTGGAAAAGCTGACATTGCCCTTCACGCCCTGGGCGATGCTGTAGTTCTCGTGCAGCAGGTCGCCCATCACGCTGTTGATCACCGCTTCGATCGGCTGGTCGGCGAAGTTGAACACGATGTCGCCGCTGCCCTCCTCCTTGGCGGCCGAGACCGCTGCCGGTTGGCGCACGAACTGCTGGTTGCCGCGTATCAACTGGCGCTGGGGCGGTGTCTTCGCCTGGGGTTGGCCGCTGTCGACCGGCGCCTGTTCGCTGGCCGGGTCCACGGGTGGGCGTTGCGAACCGGTGCCCTGCATCGCCTCATGCAGCAGGGCCTCGTCCGGGTCGAGATGCTCGGGGAAGGTGCCGCAGCCACCGAGGGAAACGGCGGTGGCCAGGCACAACACGGTGGTGCGCAAGGCGCCAGGGAAGGTATCGATCAAGGGGTGGACTCGTGAGGAAGGGTAATCGGGGGTGTGGTGGACGGCGGCGGCAAACGCAGGGCCCGCAGGCTCAGGGTTTGCGTGCGGCCGTCGAGTACAAAGCGGGCATCGCGGGGCGTCAGCTGTTCCAGGCGCCAGCCATTGGGCAGGGTCTGGCCCTGCTGGACTTTGAGCGGCGGGCCATCGGCACGCTTGAGCAGCGCCACGCGCAGGTCGCCGTCGAGGACGATACCGGTCAGCGCCAGGCTCGACAGGCTGGAAACGGCGGCCTGGCCAACCGCACGGTCGGGGCTGCGGTCGGGGCTGAACAGCGGCGCTTGCCAGGTGCCGGCCAGGCTTTCGAGGGTCGCGCTCGGCGCCACCAGCACCTTGGCGGCGGTAGTGACGCGCGCATCGGGGTCCGGTGCCGGCAGCCACTGCGGCGCATCGCCGATGCTGCTGAGGATGCCGACCATCAGCAGGCCCAACAGCCCGGCCACGCCGAGCAACAGCCATTCCAGGGGACGCAATGCATGGATCATCGTTGCACCTGCCGGGCGGCGGCCGGTTGCAGGTAACCGCGCACCAACAGGTGCACCACCAGTTGCCCGGCGCCGCCACTGGCCGGTGCGTTCGGTGGGCGGCGAATGCTCATCTCATCGACAAACAGAAACGGCCGCTGGTACTCCAGCTCATGCAGGATCGCGGTCAAGGGTTCGATGGCGCAGTTGAGGGTCAGGCTGACCTTGACCTGGCGATAGGGCTCGGCGTCGTCCTGCTCCGGGGTGATGGGCATGCGCTGGGTCAGGCTGCAACCGCCACCAAGGCCGGCGCGGCTGTTGATCAGATCGGCGATGCGTTGCATCAGGTCCGCCGCCACCGCACTCGGGTCGTCGCCGGGCAACAGGCTGGTGCTGCTGGCCGGGTCCTGCCGCGCCTGTTCCAACTGTTGGCGCAGGCTGTCGCCCTGGCGCAACACGCCGGCGTAGCGTTGCTGCTGTTCACGCAGTTGCTCGGCCTGCTCGCCCATGCTGCGCAAGGGGCCGGCGAACCAGCTGTCTATCAACAGCCAGTAACCGGCGCCGAGCACCAGGGCCAGGGCGATCAGGGCCGCGCCACGGCGTTCACGGGGTGTCAGTGGTCGGCGCATCAGCGGCCTCCTGGTGCAGGTGGGCGCGCAAGGAAAATTGATCCTTGCCGGTTTGCGCATCGGGTTGGATCACCCCTTCGAACTGGGCGTTTTCCAGGCTGTGGCAGCCCTTGATCCGGGTGATCAGGGCACTGGCCTTGGCGCTCTGCCCGGAGAAGGACACGTCGGCGCCGTCGTTGACTTCCAACTGGTCGAGCCAGGTGTCCGAGGGCAGGCACGCGGTCAGCTCGTTGAGCAGCGCCGCCAACGGCGGTTGGGCGGCCTTGCGGCGAATCAGGTACTGGGCGGCGCCACGGGTATTGAGCAATTGCTGGCGCAGGGCCTGGATCTCGGCGACCTGGGCTTTCTGCTCGCGCACACTGTGTTGCATGGCATCGAGCACGCGCTGGCGGTCGTTGAGCCACAGCAGCATCGCCGCAATCAGCAAGGCCCCGCACAACCACGGCAGGCTGCGTTGCAGGCCCTTGCCCTGGGGGCGCTGACGGGGACGCAACGGCGCCGGCAGCAAGTCGATGCCCATGGGTTTGCCTGCGCTCTCGGCGACATCCACGGCATGGGGCTGCAAGCCGAGGGCCGCGCAGTCATTGAGGATCTGGTCGAGGCGCTCACGCAGGATCGCCACCAGCGTGACGTGCAGGTGCGTGGGGGTGCGGCGCTCCTGGCGCGCGACAAAGTACAACTGGGCGGCGTCGAACGGCGTGAAGCGGTCCAGTTCATAGCCGACCACCGTCGTCAGGTTACGCGCCGCCGCCGGGGGCAATTGCAGGGTTTGCACCAACACCGTTTCAGGCGGCAGCAGCAGCACCTGACGCGCTTCGCCAGGCAGCTTTTCGACCGGCGCGGTCAGCGGCCAGGCGTAGACATGCTCGGGGATCTCGGCAAACGACAACCATGCCGGCAGGCAGCCACGCAGCTCCTTGAGCCACAGGCGCCAGCCCAGTTGCAGCAGGCTGCCGCGCCAGCGCTGGGTGATGGGCTGCGCCAGCGCCTGAAGCCGTGCGGGTAACTGTTCGTTCATTCTTGCCAACGTAAGACTCGATAAGGTTGTGCGCTGCCTTGCGCGGGGCTCAATAACACGGTGGCCTGCACCTGGGCGTGGTAACCGCCGGGGCGTTGGGCGCGGCTGCTGACCACCAGCACGTCGCCGGGATCGGCACCCACCGCATTCTGATGCGGCAGGTTCAGTGCGCGGCGCATCAAGGCACTGGCGAATGCCGGATCGGGCCGGTCCAGGCCGCTCCACAGGCTGATCTCGGGCACCAGTTCGCTGTACAACGCCTGAGTCATGCCCGGCAGTTGGCGCACCTCTTCCACCACCCGAAACGGCGCCAGGCCCTGGTTGCGCCGCACTTCCAGGGCCCTGGCGAGTTGGTTGGCCTGGGCCTGGGTCGCACCGCAGGCCAGGGCCAGGCGGGCAAAATCACCCACCTCGGCGCTGTTCAAATACAACTTGCCGCGCTCGCTGTGCAGGCTGACGCGCAGCTGCGCATCGTCGAACACCAGCGGGATTTCACGCCCGTCGGCAATCCACTGCTTGCGCTGCAACGGGTCCGCCACGGCCTGCATCGCCAGCGCCACCCCGGCCTCGGCCGCCAGCACCGCCTGGGTATGCTGGCGGTGCCAGGCGGCCTGGCGTGTTTCCAGTTGCACCCAGCCGGCCAAACCGCCGAGCAACAGGCTGAGCAAGGCCAGCACCCACAGCACCAGCAGCAGGGCCACACCGCGTTGATGCCGGATCATTCGGGCGCCCCGCCGGACAGGTTCAGGCGCAAGGCAACCACCTGGGTCACCCAAGGCACCGGCCCGTTCACCCGTGCGTCAATCCGTACTGCATAAGGCAGGCGTTTGGTCCACGGCCACTCACTGATCCAGCCAGTGGCCTGGCCCTTGGGCGACACGCCGCGATAGCTGAATTGCAGGTCCTCGATACCCTTCAACAACACCTGCGGCTCACTGCGCGCCGCCGGAACACTCACCTGTGCCTCAGACTCAAACCGCGCGAACGCCACCTGCAAGTCGCGCTGCGATTCAGGGCCCACCAACTGCAAGGTGAAGCGCTGGATACCGCCGCCGAGCACACCCGGCAAGGTCGCGACAAACTGCATACGCTGGGGCCCACCGGCGAAAAAGCCATCGGTCTGGCTGTCGTCCTCGGTCACATCCAGCGGCAACGCCTCGCTGATGGCGGTGCGCAAAAACTGCTGCGCGGCACGCATTTCATCCAGGCTGACCGTGTAGCGCTGGGCCTTGAGCACGGCACGATTGGCGCCCAGCAATGCACCGCCGACCAGGGTGAGCAACACCCCAAGCAGGCTCAGTACGATCATGATCTCAAGCAAGGTAAAGCCCTGCTGACGCGCCTTCACAAGCCGGCCCCGACGCCGGCAGCACGCAGTTTCAAGGTGCTGAAACTGGCCTGGCGCGGGCCTTCGCTGACGGTGAGGTCCAGGCGAAACAGATGGGCCTGGCCGACGCGGCTGGGTTGCTGGGCTATGCGCAGTTGCCAGGCGACGCCGTCCAACTCGCCCTGGCGTGTGCCGCTGGCCAACGGCCCGGTGCCTTCCTGATCCATCACGCTCATGGCGGCATGGGTCAAGCGGTCGCTGTGGGCCACCTGCAACAACGAGCGCGCGCTCTGGCCGAAGGCAACCAGCAGCACCGTGCTACAGATCGCCATCAGCGTCAGCGCGGCGAGCATTTCCAGCAGGGTGAAACCCGCCTGGCGCTTCATGGCAGGGCCTTGGATTCGACGCTGCCGGTCAGCCAGCCGATGTCGATGCGCCAACGCCGACTGCCGTTGGCCAGCAACACGTGGCCGCCGGTGGAGCTGCCATCGGGGTAGAAATCCACCGCCGCGCCGGCTTGCTCGGCAGTGTGCAGGGTCACTTGCAGCCCGGCCGGCCAATACTTTTTCGGACGGCCCGGCGCCTGCACGCTGAGGTTGCGCAAATCGAACACGGTGCTTTCGGTGGTGCCACTGACAATCGCCCGCGCCCGCGTGCTGCGCAATGCCTCGACCACCTGCCCGACGGCCTGGCGCTCTTTGGCGGCGCGCAGGCCTTGTTGCAGGCCAAACCCTACCAACCCGGCCGCGATGCTGATCAAGACGATCACCACCAGCATCTCCAGCAGGGTAAAGCCGCGTTGGGCGTTGGCCATGGTCGTGGGTTATTCCCAGTTGCCCAGGTCGGCGCTGTAGCCTTCGCCGCCGGGCTGGCCGTCCTGACCGTAGAAAATCAGGTCGAACGCACCGTGCTCACCGGGGAAGCGATAGCCGAAGGCATGGCCGAACGGGTCCTTGAGGTCCGACGGCTTGGCATACGGGCCGGCCCAACCGGCGCTGTTGCCCGGCTTGTCGACCAGTTGCTGCAGGCTCTTGGGCGGCGAGCCGACGTCCAGGCCGTAGCTTTCGATCTTCATGCTCAGGCTGGCCAACTGGGCCTTGCCCGCGCCGTATTTGCCCTTGTCCACATTGCCGCCGACCTGGCGTACCACGATGGTCGCGACAATGCCCAGCAGCACGATCACGGCGAGCATTTCCAGCAAGGTAAAACCGCCCTGGCGGCGGGCGGGCTTGAATCGGGTATGGCGCATCAGCGTGTTTCCTTAAGGGTTCATATATTGCTGGTCAGGCTCATCAGCGGCAGCATGATCGCCAGCATGATCACCGCCACCAGCACCGCCATGACCACGGTCAGGGACGGCACCAGCGCGGCGAGCAGGCGGTCGATGCCGCGTTTGGCCTCGACGTCGAACACCTCGGCGACTTTGAGCAGCATGCTGTCGAGTTCGCCGGCCTGTTCGCCGACTTCAATCATTTGCAACGCCAGGTCGGGCAGCAGCGGCTCGCTGCCGAAGGCGCTGGCCAGGGTGCCACCGCCCTTGACCGACTCGGCGGCCTGGGCGACCTGGGCTTGCAGGGCGCGGTTGGTGCAGACCTGGCGGGCAATCACCAGCGCTTGCAGCAGCGCCACACCGTTGCTCAGCAGGGTGCCGAGGGTGCGGGCCAAACGGGCGGCTTCGACCCGTTGCAGCAACGGGCCGATGATGCGGATGCCCAGCACGCGGCGGTCATAGCGTTCGCGGCGCTGGGGATCGCGCAGCCGCGCAGCCAGAGCCCATGCGCCGACAATCAACCCGGCCAGCACCGCCAGGCCGTAGGCCCCGAGGAATTGGCCGAGGCCCAGGATCACCTCGGTGATCAGCGGAATCGGCACGCCCAGGTCCTTGAAGATCGGCACGAACTGCGGCACCACATAGGCCAGCAGCAACGCCAGCGAACCGAGCACGCCGACCACCAGAAACGCCGGGTAGATCAGCGCGTTGATCACTTCGCCCCGGAGTAACTGGCTGCGCTCCAGGTAATCGCTGAGCTGGCGCAGGGTGTCTTCGAGGGCGCCGCCCGCCTCGCCGGCGCGGACCATGCTCAGGTACAGCGGCGAAAACTGGCTGCCCTCCGCCTCCAGCGCCTTGGATAACGGCTGGCCGGCCTTGACCTGTTCGCGGATGCGCTCGATCAGCGCGCGGGTCTGGGGCTGGCCGGGCTGCTTGAGCAGGATGCCCAGGGAGCGTTCCAGCGGCTGGCCGGCGCCCAATAGCGTGGCCAATTGTTGAGTGAAACTGACCAGCGCCGCGCCGTTCAACTGGCCCCGGCCAAAGGCCTTGCGCAAGCCCTGGGCGCCCGCCACCTCGATCTGCAACAGCAGCAAACCGCGCTTGTGCAGCGCGGCGACGGCGGCATCCTGGTCCTTGGCTTCGAGGGTGCCGTTCTGCGCCTGGCCCTGGCTGTCGAGGGCGCGGTATTTGAACAGGCTCATGCGCCCTCTCCCCGGGTGACGCGCAGCACTTCTTCAAGTGAGGTGACACCGGCCACGGCCTGGCGCAGGCCTTCTTCATGCAAGGTGCGCAGGCCGCCACGGCGGGCGGCCTGTTCGAGGGTGGCGGCGTCGGCCTGGCGCATCAACAGGCTGCGCAGTTCGTCGTTCATCACCAGCAGTTCGGTGATCGCACTGCGGCCGTGGTAGCCACCGCCCGGCGCATCGGCGTGGGGGCGATAAAGCATGATCGGGCGCTGCTCGGTAAACCGGTCGAGGCCGTGTTCGGCGATCAATTCCGCCGGTGCTTCGAAGGCTTCGCGGGTGGCCGGGTCCAGGCGCCGCACCAGGCGCTGGGCAAGGATGCCGTTGACGGTCGAGGCAATCAGGTAGCTTTCGACACCCATGTCCAGCAAGCGCGTGATACTCGCCGCCGCGCTGTTGGTGTGCAGGGTCGAGAGCACCAGGTGGCCGGTGAGGGACGACTGGATGGCGATACGGCAGGTTTCCAGGTCGCGGATTTCACCGATCATGATCACGTCCGGATCCTGGCGCACGATGGAGCGCAGCGCACCGGCGAAGTCCAGGCCGATGGCCGGTTTCACCTGGATCTGGTTGATGCCCTCAAGCTGGTATTCCACCGGGTCTTCGACGGTGATGATCTTGCGCTCGGCGGTATTGAGCCGCGACAGCGCGGTGTACAGCGTGGTGGTCTTGCCCGAGCCGGTGGGCCCGGTGACGAGCAGGATGCCGTGGGGCCGCTCGAGCACTTCGAGGAAGGTTTCCAGGCGCTGGCCATCAAAGCCCAGGCTCTGGAAATCGAACTGCACGGTCTGGCGGTCGAGCAACCGCATGACCACCGACTCGCCAAAACTGGTGGGCACCGTGGACACCCGCAAGTCCAGCTCCTTGCCCTGGATGCGCAGCATGATGCGCCCGTCCTGGGGCAGGCGCCGCTCGGCAATGTCCAGGCGCGCCATGATCTTCACCCGCGAAATGACCGCCGCTGAAGAGCTGGACGGCGGCGCCTCGGCGTCGTGCAGCACGCCATCGATGCGGTAGCGCACCTTGAGCTGGTTTTCGAAGGGTTCGATATGAATGTCCGAGGCGCGATGTTCCACCGCGCGCTGCAGGATCAGGTTGACCAGGCGAATCACCGGCGCTTCGGAGGCCATGTCCTTGAGGTGCTCGATGTCTTCCAGGGCACCGCCCTGCTCGTCGAGGTTTTCGATCAGGGTGCCCATCGCCGAACGACCCTGGCCGTAGTAGCGCTCGATCAGGGTTTCGACTTCGTTGCGCGGGCCCACGGCCAGCCACACCGGCACGCCACAGGCATAGGCCATGGCCTGGAACGGGTAGACCAGCGACGGGTTGGCCGCCAGCACCCGCAGGCCGCCCCGGCTCCAGCCCACGGGCACCACCTGGTAGTGGCGCATGAAACGCTCGGTCAATACCGGCAATGGGTCCAACAGCGGCGGCGCAGCATCGGCCAGCAGCAGCGGTGCGCCGAGCAGGTCGGCCCAGGCACGGGCCAGTTCCACTTCGGAAACCAGCCCCAGGCGCGTGAGCAGGCCTAGTAATTCGGTGTCACCGCCCTCCTGGGACAAGCGTCGGGCGCGCTCCAGGTCAACGGTTTTCAAGCCGGCATGTTGCATCAGCCACGCGCAGACCTGTTCGGTGTGCGGGATGTGCAGTTGGCAGGCATCGATGGGCGTTGAAGGGCTGGGCATGGGTAAAAATCTGAGGGGCTATATGAGCCCCCTGTAGGAGCGAGCTTGCTCGCGAAAAAGGTACATCCGACGCCGCGATGCGCTTGGAATACTTTCGCGAGCAAGCTCGCTCCTACAGGGGGTCAGGCTTACTTGGTTGGCGCTGTTTTAGAGGTAGCAGATTGGCTCAGCGGCCGCCCACCCTTGGTGGTTTCAGCTTTCTGTTTTTTGACGGCCTTGGCATCGTGGGCCTGGGTCAACACCGTGGAATCGGCGGCGCCGGATTTCGCATCGGCGTCCGTGGACTCGGCCGCCATCGCCGCGCCACTTAGCGCAACGCCCAATACAACACCGGCACCCAACAGGGAAATCTTCATCAACTTTCTCCAGATCAAAAACAGCAGATAGCCCAAGTGGCGCCTTGAACTCGATCAAGACCCTACACCAAAGCGTTGTGTATGACAGCTTGTGTAAACATGGCACTTTGAAACTACCGAGCTATGCCACTAGTTAGCCACGACTCGATAAATTTTCTTAAACCAATCGACTGGTAGGTTTAGCCTTAGTTCCGAAAGGTAAGAAAATATTTCTTATTTCACGCAAAAATTAGCTTTCGTTTGACTTATAACCGCAAGAATTGCCTTAATTATGCGGTTTTTGCGGTTCAAAATGCCATCTCGTGATATCGCTTAGACACTATCCACAACAATAACTAATACAATTATTACACTTATAAAACTGCGAAATTCGCCAAATAGTTGCAATTAGCCATCGGTTAAAAATTGCGATCACGGGCAACTATTGCCCAGAAAAAAGTGACGAGGTGCAGTGCAACACGCACTTCTCGGCGCGCCCTGTTTACTGAACTGTTGTCGGAGAGACCCATGAATAAACGCAAAATGATCGGTGCACAGTCGGCTTTCGCCCTGCTGGCACTGGCCGTGTCCCAGGTGCATGCGGCCACCAGTCCTGCCCTGGATGAAGGTCGGGTAAGCCGCGCGGAAAAAGCCGCGGACAAGACCCTGGCAAAGATGACCCTGGAAGAAAAACTCGCCTACATCGGCGGCACCGGCGGCTGGGACGTCAAGCCACTGACCCAGTACGGTATCCCGCAGATCCACGGCGCCGATGGCGGTGTGGGCGTGCGCTACACCAGCGAAGGCAACGCCCAGGGCGTGGTCTACCCGTCGGGGCCGAACCTGGCCGCCAGCTGGAACCCGCGTCGCGCCATCGACCTGGGCCGTGCCCTGGGCTATGACACCGCCAGCGGCGGCTATCAGTTCGTCACCGGCCCTGGTGTGAATCTGTACCGCATGCCGTACAGCGGCCGGGCGTTCGAGTACCTGTCCGGTGAAGACCCGTTCCTCGGCGCCAGCCTGGCGCCGGCAGTGATCAACGGCATTCAGTCCCGTGGCGTGTGGGCCAATGCCAAGCATTTCGCCGCCAATGACCAGGAAAGCAACCGCTTCCACCTCAATGAAATCATCAGCGAACGCGTGCTGCGCGAGATGACCCTGCCGCCGTTCGAGTCCGCCTCGAAGAACAGCAAGGTCGCGATGATGATGTGTGCGTTCCAGAAGGTGAACGGCGAGTTCGCGTGCCAGAACAAGCACCTGATGCGTGACATCCTCAAGACCGAATGGGGCTACCCGGGCTTCGTGCAGAGCGACTACAACGCGGTGGTCGACGGTTTGCCGGCGGCACAGGCGGGTACCGACCTGGACATGATGGGCTACCAGATGAACAGCACCATCCTCAAGCCGTACCTGGACAGCGGCGAGCTGAGCAGCGCGACCATCGATGACAAGGTGCGCCGCATCCTCAAGCAGATCTACCTGTACAAGTTCGACAGCAAGGCGCCGCTGACCAGCCACAACATGAACAGCGCCACCAGCAACCGCGTGGCCCTGAACGCCGCCCGCGAAGGCATCGTGCTGCTGAAAAACCAGAACAGCCTGCTGCCGCTGGACGCCAGGAAGGTCAAGCGCATCGCCGTGGTCGGCACCCTGGCCAAGTACGCGCCGCCTACCGGTTTCGGCAGCGCCAACGTCATGGCCGCCAACTACATCAGTGAGCTGAGCGGCTTGCAGCAACTGGCGCCAGGCGCCAAGGTCGAGTTTATCGACGGGCTGTCCCTGGACCCGGCCACCTCGACCTGGACCCATGCCGACGGCAATGGCAACAGTGTCAAAGGCTTGAAGACCGAGTTCTTCAGCAACACCAACTGGTCCGGTGACCCGGCCGCCAGCCGCACCGACACCCATGTCGATCTGGACTGGTCCACCGACAGCCTGCCGGTGAACGGCGATACCGCCGCCACCTCGATTCGCTACAGCGGCCAGATCACCCCGACGGTCAGCGGCGAGCAGGTGTTCAAGGTGCGTGCCGACGGCGCCGTGCGCCTCTACGTCAACGGCAAGAAAGTCCTCGACAACGGCGACGGCAAGCCGCTGCCGAACAACAGCATTCCGCCGACCATCCCGGTGTTTGCCAAGGTCAACCTGGAAGCCGGCAAACCGGTCGACATCAAGCTGGAATACTCACGCCGCAACGGCTACCTGTCGACCATGGGCGGCCTCGTCGGTGTGCAGATGAGCTGGGCGTCGCTGGTGGCACCGCAGGACCTGGCCAAGTACGACGCGGTACTGGTCGCGGCCGGTAACAGCAATGAGTACGAAGGCGAAGGCTTCGACCACAGCTTCGACCTGCCCGAGTACCAGAACCTGCTGATCCAGAGCATCGCCAAGGTCAACCCGAATACCGTGGTCACCCTGCACGGCGGTACCGGCCTGAAGATGAGCGACTGGATCGACCAGGTACCGGCCGCGCTGCATGCGTTCTACCCTGGGCAGAACGGCGGCCAGGCCTTGGCGGAGATCCTGCTGGGCAAGGTCAACCCGTCGGCCAAGCTGCCGATCAGCATCGAGCGCAACATCGAAGACAACCCGATCTACGCGACCTTCCCCACGTTCGACAACCAGGAAACCCTGGCCGAGATGAGCTACAAGGACGACCTGTTCCTGGGCTATCGCGGCTACGAGAAAAAGGGCATCAAGCCGCTCTACCCGTTCGGCTATGGCTTGTCGTACACCACCTTCGGCTACAGCAACATCAGCGTGACTCCTGGGGTGGCGGTGGCCGGTGCGCCGATCAAGGTGTCGTTCGACCTGGCCAACACCGGCAAGGTCGCGGGCGCCGAAGTGGCCGAGTTGTACGTGGGCCAGAACAACCCGAAAGTCGAACGCGCGATCAAGGAACTCAAGGGCTACAAGAAGGTGTTCCTCAAGCCGGGCGAGAGCAAGCGCGTGACCATCGAGCTCAACGATCGCTCGCTGGCCTACTACGACGTAGCGAGCAAGCAATGGGTGGTGGATGCCGACAGTTTCAACCTGTCGGTGGGCGCGTCGTCCCAGGATATTCGCCTGAACGCCAAGCTGGTCAACCCGTTCCGCCAGGAACTGTCGACCACCACCAGCAACCCGCTGCCGCGCTCAGCGCTCAACTCGACGCTGCGTGAATCGACGGTGAAGACCGGCGGTGTGCTGCATCAAAATGAAGGTGACAGCGGCACCAGCGACGGTGATGGCTATGACATGAGCGATGACAGCAGCCAGGGCAGTGCTACCGGCAACTGATCCCTGTGGGAGGGGGCTTGCCCCCGATGAGCATGGGTATCTACACAACTGTGTAGCAGCCAACGCTAACCACGATGCGAAGCGAGCCGCCCTTGATCTTGATCTTGATCTCAGGCGCCCCGTTAACCACGCTGGCCGGAATTCGATAGTGATTTGGGGGGTAAACCGGCAGGGATGCCGGTTTAGCCGCCCCGCGCCATGGATGG
>NZ_FKLB01000057.1:43219-69566 GCF_900067035.1 Pseudomonas sp. 1 R 17 | reverse complement strand
GCCTGGGCGAGGTGCCGAGTGGTGGGGCGAAGCGTTTTTGGTTACTTTTGGCGCTCTTCCAAAAGTGACCCGCTGTAAGAGCGGAACCCTAAGTAGCCGTTACCGCAGCAACGGATATGTACTCATTCCAACCCCAGCACATGGCCGGCCCAGAGACCGCCATCGGGGGCAAGCCCCCTCCCACATGTTGACTGTGTTCAACTCAGGTTCTGATGGCTGCCTCGACCCGCGCGATGTAGCTGTCAAACCGCGCCACCAGGTCCACCTGCTCCGGAAAGCGCAGCCACTGGATCTGCAGGCCATCCATCATGGCCAGGATTTCTTCCACCAGCCCGGCGATGTCCACATCGCTGCGCACCTCCCCCGCCGCGACCAGGTCGGCAAACTGCCCCTGCATGCGCTGGTGAATCGCCGCATAGCGCGCCTGGAACCAGGCCCAGGCCGGATGGGTGTCCAGCAGGCTTTCGGCATTCAAGATGGTAAACGCGCGCACCACGCCCGGTGCCGTGGCGTTCGAACGGTTGATCGCGCGCAGGCTGCCGAGTAAGCCATTGAGGGTTTTCTCCGCACGTACCTCATCGGCAATCCGTTGATTGACCTCATCGCGACGCTGCAACACCCCCATCAACAGCGAGATCTTGCTGGGAAAATGATGCAGCAGCCCGGCCACCGAAATACCCACGATCGCCGCCACCTGGGCCATCGAGGCGCCGCTGTAGCCTTCCAGGGAGAACACCTGCAGGGCCGCGTCCAGCAGCTCTTCGCGGCGTTTTTCACCTTTGGGGGCGCGGCGGGTCTTGGGGGCGGGTTCGGTCATGGGCAGGTCCTAGTGGGCGGTAAAAAAGCTCAGGCGCTTTCCCGTTCGATCAAGCGGCAATCCAACAGGTTCAAACGCTGTACGGCATCCGGCAACACGCCGAGGCTTTCCAGCACGCGGGTTGCCGCCAGTACGCCGATCTCCAAGGCCGGCGGTTTGATCGTACTCAGGCTGGGCAACAACATTTCGGCAAACGGGTAGTCACCGAATCCAAGCACCGCGCACTTTAACCCGGAACGCTGCCCCGCCAGCAAACCACCGGCGGCGAGGTTGTCATTGGCGAAGAAGATCGCGTCAGGTGGGGTGGCGTGGTTCATCAGGGCTTGCATCGCCTGCTTGCCGGCTTCGAAGGGCGCGCTGTCGGCGTCCGGGACGAAGACCCGGGGCTGTACACCCAGTTCGATCAGGGTTGCGGCAAACCCATCACCCCGTTCCAGCGCGCTGAAGTCGCCCGTGGCGCTGTTCTGCACGAAGGCGATTCGCCGATAGCCCTTGCCATACAGGTAGCGCGCGGCCGTGACGCCGACTGCGTAGTGGGAAAAACCGATCTGCACCGGTGCGCGTTCGGGCACGTAGTCCCAGGTTTCCACCACCGGAATATCGGCGTCGGCGATCATCTTGTCGGTGCCCGCGCTGTGGAAGCGGCTGGTCAGCACCAGCGCTGCCGGCGACCAGCCGAGGAACGCGCGCACCGCGCTTTCTTCCTGCTCGGCGCTGAAGTAACTGGACGCCAGCAACAGCTGATACCCATGGCGACTGAGGGTGTCGCTGAAGCCCTGGATCGTGTTGGCAAAGATCGGCCCCGAGATGTTCGGGATCACCATCGCCACGATCCGCCCCCGCGCCGACGCCAGCCCGCCGGCCACCAGGTTGGGCACATAACCCAGCTCGGCCACCACCTCGGCAATGCGCTCGCGACGCTCGGGCGAGACCTGCTCCGGCTGGTTGAAATAGCGCGACACGGTGATCGCCGACACCCCGGCCTGCCGGGCCACGGTGTTCAAGGTGACGCGCCCGGCGCCACGGCGCTTGCGCGGTTTGTCTTCGTTCACGGGATCATCCTGCTAACAACCAAAAAGAATATAGGGATAATTTTTAAGTCTTTGACGCTCTAAACCCGAGCTACCAATAATGCCGATGTTAGCGCTAACAAAGCGCACTGTCTGCTACTCGCTCAAGCGAATGCCCAAGGCAGTTTCCACAGGCGCTGACGGTCGTAAGAACCGCAGCGGTTCAGGGCATTTTTTCGAGCGAACACACCATGCACAGGCACACGCACTTATTCCTTCTCGCCGGTCTGACCGCCCTCCCCGTGCCCGGCGCCTTTGCTGCCGACGAGCAGGAACCCACGCTCAAAGCGGTGACGGTCACCGCCACCCGGCGTGAAGAATCCCTGCAAAAAGTCCCGGTGGCGGTCTCGGTGCTGGACGGCGAACAACTGGAGCGCGACAACCGCAACGGCGTGGCCAGCATCGCCCAGCAAGTGCCGTCGCTGAACTTCCGCACCGGCGCCTCGAACAAGGACACCTCGCTGTTCGTGCGCGGCGTGGGCACTATTTCCACCTCTCCTGGCGTGGAGCCGACGGTGGCCACGGTGATCGACGGCGTGGTCTACGCGCGCCCCGGCCAGGCCACCCTCGACCTGCTGGACCTGGAGCGCATCGAAGTGCTGCGCGGCCCGCAAGGCACCTTGTTCGGCAAGAACGCCTCGGCCGGCGTGCTCAACATCACCAGCAAGGCGCCCACCGCCGAGCCCCACGGCTATATCGACCAGGCGTACTACAGCGGCAACGAAAGCCGCACCCGTTTCGGCATCGGCGGCAGCCTGGTGCCGGATGTGCTCAAAGGCTCGATCAGCACGCTGTTCGGCAGCTACGACGGTAACGTCGATAACCCGCACAACGGCCAGGAGGTCAACGGCTACAACCACAAGGGCATCCGCGGCAAGCTGGAATTCACCCCCAACGATGAGGTGAAACTGACCCTGATCGCCGACTACATGCAGTCCCACGACGACGCGCCGAATGGCGTGGTCAGCAAGTCCCTGAGCCCGGCCTTCAGCAATGCCTTGAGCCCGGTGCGCGCCTCCAGCGACAACCGCGACATCAACACCGATACGCGCAGCCATGTCGAAGACACCAACAAAGGCTTGTCCGCTCAGTTGGACTGGAACCTCGGCGACTACACCCTGACCTCGATCACCGCCTGGCGCGGCTGGGACAACACCCAGTACCAGGACGGCGACCGCCTCGGCACAGTGACCGCCGCCTTCCCCGGCACCGCCGACAAGGGCGAGCTGGCCTTCGACCAATACTCCCAGGAACTGCGCCTGGCCTCGCCCAAGGGTGAGTTCCTGGAATACGTCGGCGGCCTGTTCTACATGCACGGCAAGGACGAGGAAACCTATCAGCGCACGCTCACGACCACCACGCGCACCGACCGTGGCATCGCCGACTACAGCACCACCAGCGACAGCTACGCGGTGTTCGGCGAGACCACGCTGAACTTCACCTCGCGCTTTCGTGGCATCGCCGGCCTGCGCTACACCCACGATGACCTGAAATACGATCACCGCCGCGTCTCCACCTCGGCCACCACGGTCAGCGGGATTCAACCGGCCACCTCCAGCTCCGGCTCGGTGGACGAAGACGGCTGGTCCGGTCGCCTCGGGGTGCAGTACGACCTCAGCGACAGCGTCACCAGCTACCTGACCTACTCGCGCGGCTACAAGGGCCCGGCCTACAACGTGTTCTTCAATATGCAACCGCGCGACACCGATGCGCTCAAGCCGGAAACCTCCAACACCTGGGAAGCCGGGATCAAGGCCACCGCCTGGAACAACCGCCTGACCACCAACCTGGCGGTATTCCACAGCGATTACGACAACTACCAGGCGAACTTTTTCGACACCGTCGCCGGCCAGGTCGTGACTCGCCTGATCAACGCCGGCAGCGTCAGCACCGAAGGCGTCGAGCTGGATTACGCCCTGCAGGCCACCCAGCAACTCAAGCTCTCCGGCGCCCTGGCCTACACCCGTGCGCGCATCGATGAGTTCGCCTGCCCGGCGGGCGCAGCAGCGACGTGCAACGTGAACGGCAAGCCACTGCCCTTCAGCCCGGACTGGAAAAGCTACGTGCGCGCCGACTACACGATCCCGCTGGATAACGGCCTGGACATCGAACTGGGCACCGACTACAGCTGGCAGAGCGAAGTGCAGTACGACATCAGTCAGAACGTCGACACCAAGCAAGGCGCCTACGGCATCTGGAACGCCAGCGTGGCCCTGGCCGACTACAGCAATGGCTGGCGCGTGGCGTTGCTGGCCAAGAACCTCGCCGACAAGTCCTATTCACCGCTGCTGGCCAGCGGCGGCAACTACATCTACCGCGCCGTACCCCGTGACGATGAGCGTTACTTCGGCGTGCAACTGCGCAAGGATTTCTAGCATGAGCCGTCAACTGAAACTCGGCGCCTTTCTCATGGCCACCGGGCACCATGTCGCCGCCTGGCGCCACCCGGACGTGCCGGCGGATGCCGGGCTGGATTTCGCCCAGTACAAACACCTGGCGCGGGTGGCCGAAGCGGCGAAGTTCGATGCGCTGTTCGTGGCCGACAGCATCGCCGCCGCCACCGGCACGATCGCCAGCCATATGGCGCGCTCGGACCATTTCGAGCCGCTCACCCTGCTCTCGGCGCTGAGTGCGGTGACCGATAACATCGGCCTGATCGCCACGGCGACCACCAGCTACAACGAGCCCTACCATGTGGCGCGCAAGTTCGCCTCGCTGGATCACCTGTCCGGCGGCCGCGCGGGCTGGAACCTGGTGACCTCGGACAACGCCGCCGAAGCGCAGAATTTTGGCCGCGACGAACACCTCGGCCATGGCGAACGCTACAGCCGCGCCAAGGAGTTTCATCAAGTGGTGACCGGGCTGTGGGACAGCTGGGAAGACGATGCCTTTGTGCGCGACAAGGCCCGCGGCAACTATTACGACCCGGCGAAGCTGCATGTGCTGGACCATGTGGGCGAACACTTCCGGGTCAAGGGCCCGCTGAATGTGGCGCGCTCGCCCCAGGGCCAGCCGGTGATCGTGCAGGCCGGCTCGTCCGAAGCCGGCCGTGAGCTGGCCGCGCAGACCGCCGAGGTGGTGTTTACCGCACAGACCTCGCTGGCCAATGCCCAGGCGTTTTATGCCGACCTCAAGGGCCGCTTGAGCCGGTACGGGCGCGGGCCGGACTCGCTGAAAATCATGCCCGGTGTGTTTGTGGTGGTCGGGGCGACCGAGGCCGAGGCCCAGGCCAAATTCGAGGCATTCCAGGATCTCGTCGAACCTGAGGTGGGCGTCGCGTTGCTGGGGCGCATGCTGGGCAATTTCGACCTGTCCGGCTACCCGCTGGACGGGCCGTTGCCGGCGCTGCCGTTGACCGACAGCGGACAACGCAGTCGTCAGCAACTGCTGAGCGACTTGGCCAACCGTGAGCAACTGACCCTCGCGCAATTGGGTCGGCGAATTGCCGGTGGCCGCGGGCATTACAGCCTGATCGGCACGCCTGCGCAGATTGCCGATGAGCTGCAGAACTGGTTCGAAAACGGCGCGGCCGATGGCTTCAATATCCTGGTGCCGCACTTGCCGGGTGGGTTGGAAGACGTCGCGCAATGGGTGGTGCCCGAGCTGCAGCGGCGCGGCCTGTTTCGCACTGAATACAGCGGTTCCACCTTGCGCGAAAACCTCGGCCTGGCGCGCCCGGCCCATCGTTTTACAGAGGCTAGAGCATGAAAATCCCCGCACTGATCCTGGCCCTGCTGGCCGTGACGCAAACCGCACTGGCCGCCGACCCCGCCACCCTGCGTATCGGCTACCAAAAGGGTTCCATCGCCCTGGTACTCGCCAAGCAACATGACCTGCTGGAAAAGCGTTTCCCGAAGACGGAGGTGAAGTGGATCGAGTTCCCCGCCGGCCCGCAGATGCTTGAAGCGCTGAACGTGGGGGCACTGGATGTGGGTTCCACCGGCGACATCCCGCCGCTGTTCGCCCAAGCCGCCGGGGCCGACCTGGTCTACATCGGCGCCGAACCGCCCAAGCCGAGCGCCGAGACGATCCTGGTGCGCAACGATAGCCCGCTGCATTCGGTGGCGGACCTCAAGGGCAAGAAAGTGGCGTTCCAGAAGGGTTCCAGCTCCCACAACCTGATCCTGCGCGCGCTGAACAACGCCGGCCTGAGCTACAAGGACATCCAACCGGTGTACCTCCCGCCGGCCGATGCGCGAGCGGCGTTCGAACAAGGCAGCGTCGATGCCTGGGCGATCTGGGAACCCTACTCGTCACTCGCCTTGAGCCAGAGCCCCAGCCATGTGCTGGCCAATGGCGAAGGCTTGGGCCTGTCTGGACCGGTGTACAGCGCGCGGCGCGAGTATGCGCGGGACAACGGGGCGTTTATCCATGACCTGCTCGACGAACTCACCGCCGCCGAAGCCCTCACCCGCAGCCAGCGCGAAGACAGCCTGAACGTACTGACCGACTTCATGGGCCTGCCCGCCGACGTGGTTGCACGCTACATGGACAACCGCCCGCCTTCGCCGATTTTGCCGATTGATGACAAGATTATTGAGGCGCAGCAGGCGACGGCGGATCTGTTTTTCCAGAATAGGTTGTTGCCCAAGGCCATCGAAGTGAAGAAGGCCGTGTGGAGTTCCAAAGCCGACTGAGATCCTAATGTGGGAGGGGGCTTGCTCCCGATGGCGGTGGGTCAGTCAATGCATGAGGTGACTGACCCACTGCTATCGGGAGCAAGCCCCCTCCCACATTTTTTGACCGAGTCAGGCTTGGGCTCGGGTGCTTTTTTCGATCAGGCACATGGGGGTGCCGGCCACCGGTTCGCTCATGATCTGCACCTGCACCTCAAACACCTGGCGCATCAATTCGGCACTGATCACCTGTGCCGGCGCGCCATCGGCCACCAGCTTGCCGGCGTGCATCACCGCCAGGTGGTCGGCGTAGCGGCAGGCCTGGTTGATGTCGTGGAGCACGGTGATCACGGTCTTGCCTTCGGCGGCGAGTTCGCCCATCAGGTCGAGCAGTTCGACTTGGTGGCTGATGTCGAGGTAGGTGGTGGGTTCGTCGAGCAGCACTACGGGGGCATTCTGTGCCAGGACCATGGCCAGCCAGGCGCGTTGACGCTGGCCGCCGGACAGGTCCGCCAGGGCGCGGTCGGCCAGGTTGTCGAGCTCCAGGCGTTGCATGGCTTGGGTCACATGGGCCCGGTCATTGCCGCTCAGGCGTCCCCACAACGAGTTGTGCGGGCTGCGGCCGTAGGCGACCAACTGGCGCACGCTGACGCCTTCGGGCACCGGCAGCACTTGGGGCAGGAATGCAATGTGCCGGGCCAGTTGGCGGGCGGACAGGCTGGCGTAGGCCTGGCCATCCAGGCTCAGCTCACCTTGCGTGGGCTTGAGGATGCGCGCAAACGCCTTGAGCAAGGTGGACTTGCCGCAGCCATTGGGGCCGATTAACGCGGTGACTTTTCCCGTCGGCGGCGTAAACGACAGCCCCTGCACGATGGGTGTGGCGCCGTAGCCGATATCCAGCGCGCGTGCTTGAAGAATACTCATGTCATCAGCCCTTGAACCGTGCCAGCAACCAAAGAAAATACGGTGCGCCAATCACCGCCGTAAGCACCCCGGCGGGGATTTCGCTGGGCGCGATCAGCGTGCGCCCGAGGGTGTCGGCCAGCACCAGTAACAGCGCGCCGATCAGCATCGCCGCCGGCAGCAGGTACTGGTGATGCCCACCGACCAGGCGCCGTGCCATATGCGGTGCGACCAGGCCGATAAAGCCGATCGGCCCGATCACGCCCACGCCCAGGCTGGTGAGCAGCACCGCGCAGGCCATCGCCAGCCAGCGTGTGCGGTTCAGTGCGGTGCCCAGGCTGTGGGCCGCCTCATCGCCGAGGGCGATCAGGTTCAGCGGTTTGGCCAGGCACAGCCCCAGCGGGATCAACACCAGGAACGGCAGCACCAGCGCTACATGGTGCCAGTTGCGGCTCCACAGGCTGCCGGTGAGCGCGAGCAAGGCGGTGTTGATGTCCAGCGGGTGGGACAGGATCAGAAACTCGGTGACGCTGGACAAGGTCACCGCAATCGCCACCCCGGACAGCGCAAAACGCACGCCGGAAAAACTCACGCCGGTGTTGTACAGCGCCAGCAACAAGGCGCCACCGGCGCCGCCCAGGCACGCCACCAGGGGCAGCCAGGCAATCGGCAAATGCGGCCAACTGATGATTGCCACCGTCAGCGCGAGCCCCGCACCTTGGGTGACACCGAGGATTTCCGGCGAGGCCAGCGGGTTGCGAATCACGCCCTGCACAATCGCCCCGGCCAGGCCGAATGCGCAGCCGGCGAGGATCGCGATCAGGCTGCGTGGCAGGCGGTGGTTCCAGACTTCAAAGTCGAGGGCGTCATGGGCCAGCAGGCGCTCCAGCACGGTTTCGGGCGTGAGCCACAGGGTGCCGGCGCTGAGGCTGACGAAGGTCGCCAGCAGCAACAAAACGAGCAGCAGCCAAAGGCGCAATCGTGGCTGGGTCATAGGGCACGCCTGGCGAGAAAGAGGAAGAATGGTGCACCAATCAGTGCCGTGACCACCCCGGCCGGGGTTTCCACCGGGAACGCCACGGCGCGGCTGAGCAGGTCGGCACCCAGCACGATCACTGCGCCCAAGGCGGCACTGAGTGGGATCAGCCAGCGGTAGTCATTACCGAGAAACTGGCGAAGGATATTCGGCGCGATCAACCCGACAAAGCCGATGGGCCCGACCGCGCAGACACTCGCCCCCACCAGCAACAGGCTGGCGACGAACACCTGCAAACGCAGGCTGGCAATGCCCACGCCCAACGAGCGCGCGGCGTCTTCGCCAAGGTTGATCAGGTTCAAGCGCGGCGCACACCACAGCGCCCACAGGCCGCCGATCAAGGTGCACGGCCAGAGCAATTGCACCTGGGCCGCACCGACGTTGGCCAGGGAACCGGCCAGCCAATTGAGCACGCTTTGCGCCTGGGCCTCGACCAGGATCACCGTGAGCCGGGTCAAGGCAGCACACAACGCGGCGACGGCCACCCCGGCCAACACCAGGCGACCTTGGGCCGTGGCCGGCGACCAGGCGCCACCGAGGCTGAACACTGTGATCCAGGCCAGTGCGCCGCCCAGGCAGGTCATCAGCAAGGCAGCGCCGGCAAACGGCGGTGCGACCAACCCGGTGGAAAACAACGCGAGCCCCAACGCCGCACCTGCCGTCACGCCGAACAGCGACGGCGATGCCAGACGGTTGCGGGTGATGCCCTGCATCAGCGCCCCGGCCAGGCCCAGGCAGGCGCCCACCAATGCCGCGCACACCGCACGCGGCACGCGCAACTGGGCGACGATATAGGCCATATTGCCGCCCACGCGGCCCTGATGCACCAGGCCATTCCAGGCGTCGGCCGCCGTGAGAGTGAACGGCGACCAGCTGTACAACGACAGCCAGAACAACACGGCACCCAGCACCACGATGCCGGCTGCGGCCAAACCACGGCCCATGCTTATTGGCTCAGTACGGCTTTGCCGCCCTTGAGGATCGCCAGGGCGTCCTCGGCGATCTGCTCCGAGGCCAACACACCACGGTTGCGCGCCCAGCTGTCACCGTCCACTTCGGCCACCTGCTGGTTGCGCACCGCGCCCAACACTTGCCACAGCGGCTGCTTGCTCCAGCTGTCGACGATGCTCGGGCGGCGGTAATGGCCGACCAGCAGCCAACCCGGATCGAGGGCGAGCAGTTGTTCGAGGCTAACGAATTCGGTCGGCGCGGCGTTGGCGCGCACCGACGGCACTTTCAGGCCGATGGCTTGCAGCACGCTGCCGGCGTAGGAGTCCGGGCCGTGCACGGAGAAGCTGTCTTCACGGGCGACACCGAACAACACGCTGGCACCGGCGGGGATCTGCTGGGCGATTTTCTTCAGGTTTTCGCGGTTTTGTGCGATGCGGGCTTCCATCTGCGGGCTTTTGCCCAAGGCCTTGCCGATCAGCTCAGCGGACTTGAGGCTGCCCTCATAATCCTCACCACGCGACGGCAGCAACAGGGTTGGCGCAATACTCGCCAAGTCGCTGTACAGCGCCTGGTGGCGGTTGAGGTCGGCCACGATCAGGTCCGGCTTGAGCCGCGCGATTTCCTCGATGCTCGGTTGCGAGCGCAGGCCCACGGATTTCCACTGGCCGATGGCCTGGCGCACACGCGGCAGCACGCGCTTGGCGTCGCCATCATCGGCGGCGCCGACGGGGGTGACGTCCACGGCGGCGAGGCTGTCGAGAAAAGAGAACTCCAGCACCACCACACGCTTGGGCGCATCGGGCAGATGCACCGCGTGCTGGCCGTCATTGAGGTCGATGGGGGCAGCGCTCAGCAGGCTGGAAGAGAACGCCAGCAGGCAGGCGGCAAGGGTGGGGATGGAGCGCAGCAATCGCATGGAGGTACCTCGGCGTTAAAACACCCCAACTGGACGGGCTGGGGAAAACGGCGGGTACTATTCCATATCGGGGCGACGTGATCAAAAAACATTCTCATTTGTGGGAGGGGGCAAGCCCTAATGCCAGTCAGTTAAGGCTTTTTGTAGGAGCGAGCTTGCTCGCGAAAAACTCACAGGCGCCGCGTTCATTCAGGAAGCACGCGTTATCGTTGACGTTTTTCGCGAGCAAGCTCGCTCCTACAGGAGGCGATGTACGCTTAACTGACTGGCATTAGGGCAAGCCCCCTCCCACATTTTTAATCCGCGTCTAAAAGTCGACCGTGGCAGACAGCAGATAGGTACGCGGGGTCGACAGGGTCAGCCCCGGCTCGCTGTCATCCGACGCGCCGGCCGAACTCCAGTAGCGCTTGTCGGCGACATTCTCCACATTCGCCCGCAGGGTGATGTGCTTGTCATCGACCTTGAAGGCGTAGCGGGCGCCGACGTCGATACGGTTCCAGGCGTCGATTTCCTTGACGTTGGACTGGTCCAGGTATTGGGAACTGGAGTGGATGCCCCGGCTGGTCAGGGTCAGGCCTTCGAGGGTCGGTACGTCCCACTCGGCACCGAGGTTGACGTTGTATTTGGGCGTGGCCGGCGCGCGGTTGCCGTCCCAGGTGCCATTGGTGGTGTCCTTCAATTTGCTGTCGATGTACATCACGCCGCCGAGCAGGCGCACGCCCTTGAGGGGTTCGCCGAACACGCTCAGCTCCGCACCGGTGTTCTGGCGCTTGCCATTGGGACCGAACAGCCGCGACGTGGCGTTGGTCTCGTAGGCCGGTTGCTTGATGCGGAACACCGCGGCGGTCACGGCGAAGGCGCCAGCGTCGTACTTGGCGCCGACTTCCACCTGGCGGCTGATAAACGGCGGGAAGATCTGGTCTTCGTTGCGCGACGTGGACGGTGCGATCTTGCCCTGGCTCAACCCTTCCATGTAGTTGGCGTACAGCGACAGTTTGTCGGTGGCTTTGAACAGCAGGCCACCCGAAGGCGAGATCTTTTCTTCGTCGTAGTTGGTCTTGCCTTTGATGCCGTCGCTCCAATCGTCCACGATCACGCGCTGCCAGCGCGCACCGAGGGTGAGCAACAGGCGGTCATCGAAGAAACCCAGGGTGTCGGACAAGGCCACGCCACTGAACGTGTTCTCGGTATAAACCTTCGCATCCTGGCGCGTGGCCACCGACGGCGTCGGGGTTTGCACGGGGTTGTAGAGATTGCTCGATGCGTTCGCATAACGCGCACCGCCGTTGGTGAAGTCCATATAGAAGTAGCTGGCGGCCAGGTTGACCTCATGGCTCACCGGCCCGGTGTGGAACCAGTTACGCACGCCGGCCGTGGCGGTGCGGACGTTTTCATCGCGGGTGAAGTCCCGAGGCTGCACGGTGAAATCACCGGCCGCATTGGTCACCGAAACAGCATGGCGCAGGAACTCATGGTTACTTTTACGCGCGCCGACACCGCCGTAGAGCATCACCGAATCGCTGAGGTCATATTCGGCATTCAGCGTACCGAAGGTGTCCTTGGTGCGGGCCTTGCTCCAGGACTGCGCATAGTTGCGGCGCACATCGTTGGCGCTGGGCACCGGCGCGGCAGCCGCGACTTGCACACGCTCCTGCGGCGCATCGGTATCGCGCTCGGTGCGGCCGATATCGGTGGAAAGGCGCAGGCGCTCGCCACGAAAATCCAGGCCCAGCACGGCCATCTCACGGTCGACGCTCTGGTGGTCCCATTCGGTATCGCCGGATTGCTTAACGCCGTTGAAGCGCAGGCCGAACTTGTTGTCCTCACCAAAGCGCCGGCCCACATCCACGGCGCCACCGGCCTGGCTGTCGGAGGCCCAGGTGCCGGTGAACGAGGTGATGTCCTTGTCGGTGGCGCGCTTGGGCACCACGTTGATCCCGCCGCCCACGCTGCCGCGCGGCGAGATGCCGTTGATCAACTGGGTGGGGCCTTTGAAGATGTCGACGCGGTCGGCCATTTCCATATCGATGGTGTAGGTCGGCAGCACGCCGTACAGGCCGTTGTACGACACATCACTGTTGAACAGGCTGAAACCGCGAATAGTGAACTGCTCATAACGCCCACCGGCCGGGTTGGTGGCGCGTACCGACGGGTCGCTGGCGATGAGGTCGCCGAGGGTGCGCGCCTGCTGGTTTTTCACCGCGTCCTGGGTGTAGGTGGTCATGCTGAACGGGGTTTCCATGAAGTCACGGGTGCCCAACAAGCCTTGCGAACCACGTCGCGCCACCTGGCCACCGGCGTAGGTGTCGCCGTCGTACAGGCCGGTGGTACCGAGAATCGACGTGGGCGCCAGCTCCAGGCTGCCGCCCTCCGGCACCGGCACCAGCATGTACGCTTGCTCGCCCATGGGCTGCAATTGCAGGCCGGAGCCTTGCAGCAAGCGGGCAAAGCCCTCTTCCACACCGTATTCGCCGGATAAGCCGCTGCTGCTGCGCCCGCTGACCAGCGCCGGGTCCACCGACAGGTTGACCCCCGACAGCCCGGCAAAACGGGTCAACGCCGCACTCAGGCTGCCGGCCGGCACCTGGTAGCTGCGGCGCGCGGCGCTGTCTTCGGCATAGCTGACGGGGACGAACAAGGGGCTGGCGCTGAGGCTCAGCATCAGGCTCAGTTTGAGCAACGGGCGCAAGCGCAAGGGTTGGACTGCGGGCATTGGAAGAAGCTCTCGATTTTGTTCACTTGCCTGGAATGACAGGCGAGGTGAAAAAAGGGGACAGGCTTCGACCAACTTTTTTCAAAATGGCAGGGCAATGGCGGCGCCATGCCCTGCTTTGGCTACCATACCGCGATATGGGAATCCGCACGCGGTTCGGTACCGCCGCACAGCACGCCGCTGACCGGGTCGCGCAGGATGATCTGCCCACGGCCGTAGTCGGTGAGGTCGCTGGCGATCTGCACCTGGTGACCACGCCGGGCCAGGGCATTGGCCAGGTCGCGGGAGGCGCCCTGCTCGATGCCGACCTTCATGTCGCCCAGCCATTGCCAGCGCGGCGCATCCAGTGCGGCCTGGGGGTTGAGGCCGAAGTCCACCAGGTTCATCACCATCTGTACGTGACCCTGGGGCTGCATGTAGCCGCCCATCACGCCGAACGGGCCAAGGGCCTGGCCGTCCTTGGTGAGGAAACCGGGGATGATGGTGTGGAAGGTCTTCTTGCCTGCTGCCAGGCAGTTGGCGTGGGCCGGGTCGAGGCTGAATTCCTGCCCACGGTTCTGCAACGCAATGCCGCTGTCGGGCAGTACCACGCCGGAGCCGAAGCCGTGGTAGTTGCTCTGGATGAACGAGACCATATTGCCTTCGGCGTCCGCCGTGGCCAGGTACACCGTGCCGCTGGCGTGCGGGTCACCGGGCTTGGGCGCCTGTGCCTGCTCGCCGATCTGGCTGCGACGGCGGGCGCTGTAGTCGTCGCTGAGCAGGTCGGCCACTGCCACGCGCATGTGCAGCGGGTCGGTGATGTAGTGCAGGCCGTCGCTGTAGGCGAGCTTCATGGCCTCGAGCTGACGGTGCCAGGTCTGTTGGCTGTCGCGGTGATCGAAGGTGAAGCCTTCGAGGATGTTCAGCGCCATCAGCGCCACCAGGCCCTGGCCGCTCGGCGGGATTTCCCAGACGTCGACACCGCGATAATTGATGTGGATCGGGTCCACCCACTGTGCGCGGTAGTCCTTGAGATCACTGGCGCGCAGGTAACCCCCGGTGGCCCGTGAGTGGGCGTCCAGGCGTGCGGCCAGGGCACCGCGATACAGGCTTTCGCAACGGCTGGCGGCCAGTTCTTCCAGGGTGCGCGCCTGGGCCGGGTTGCGGAAGATCTCGCCCGCTTGGGGTGCGCGCCCATCGATGAGGAACGTGTCGAACCAGGCTTGCAGCACTTCATCGCGGTGCGGGCTGAATTCGTTCAAGGAGATCTGCCATTGGTGGGCAACCACCGGTGACAGCGGGAAACCCTCGCGGGCCAGGCGGATGGCCGGTTGCAGCAGCTCGTCAAACGCCAGCTTGCCGAAGCGTTGCGACAGCTCCGCCCAGGCCGATGGGCAGCCGGGCACGGTCACCGGGGTCCAGCCGTACAGCGGCATCCGATCGTGCCCGGCAGCCTTGACCGCCTCGACACTCAAGGCGCCCGGCGCGTGGCCATTGCCGTTCAGGCCGTGCAACTGGCCCTTGCACCACACCAGGGCAAACGCATCGCCGCCCAGGCCGCAGCCGGTGGGCTCCACCACCGTGAGCGCGGCCGCCGTGGCGATGGCCGCGTCGATGGCGTTGCCGCCCTTTTGCATGATCTCGATACCAGCCTGGGCGGCCAGGGGTTGGGACGCAGCGACCATGCCACGACGGGCAAATACGCTCTGGCGCTGCGACGGATAGGGGTACTCGTGGGCAGAAAATTTCAACATGGCAAAGGCTCTTCAAAAAAAGTCATAACACACGGCTGAGAAACGCCCGGGTACGGGGATGGCTGGGGTGGCTGAAGATCTGTTCCGGCGGCCCTTGTTCGATGAGTTCGCCCTGATCGAGTACCACCACGCGGTCTGCCACTTCCCGGGCAAAGCCCATTTCATGGGTGACCACCACCATGGTCATGCCCTCCTCGGCCAGCTCTTTCATCACCTGCAGCACTTCGCCGACGGTTTCCGGGTCGAGGGCGCTGGTGGGTTCGTCGAACAGCATGGCCTGGGGTTTCATCGCCAGGGCGCGGGCGATGGCGACCCGTTGCTGCTGGCCGCCGGAGAGCATCGACGGGTAATGGCTGGCCTTGTCCGCCAGGCCGACCCGCGCCAGCAGGCCACGGGCCTGTTCCAGCGCTTCGGCACGTGGTGTGCCGAGGACCTGGATCGGCGCTTCAATGATGTTTTCCAGCGCCGTCATATGGGGGAACAGGTTGAAGCGCTGGAACACCATGCCAATGTCGCGGCGCTGGCGGGCGATGTTGCGCTCCGAATCGCGCACCAGGCTGCCGTCGCTGCGCTCGCGATAGCCCATGGCGCGGCCGTTGACGCGGATGCGCCCGCCCTGGATGTCTTCCAGCAGGTTGATGCAGCGGATAAAGGTGGTCTTGCCCGAGCCCGAGGCGCCGATCAGCACCACCACTTCGCCGCGCCGTACTTGCAGCGAGATACCCTTGAGGATCTGCAACTCGCCGAACGACTTCTGAATATCCAGTGCCTCAATGATCAGCTCTTCACTTTGGTGCGCCATGGTTATCGTCCCCTCAGCAGTTTCAGGGTGCTGCGCCCGAACATGCGGCTGGCTGCCGGTGGTGGCGCGGAAGGCCGGTCGGACTGGCTGAAACGGGCTTCGAGCCAGCGCTGGAAAAAGCCCCAGAGGGTGGTCAGCGTCAGGAAATACAGGGCGACCACTAGGTACAGCTCAAACACGCGGAAGGTCGCCGAGGTGATCATCTGGGTGCTGAGCAGCAGCTCCTGCACACCGATCACGCTGACCAGGGTGGTGTTCTTGAGCATCACGTTGAACTCATTGCCCAGCGGCGGCACGATCACCCGGAACGCCTGGGGCAGCACGATGCGCCGCATCAACTTGGCGAAGCCCATGCCCAGGGAGCGCCCGGCTTCATATTGGCCCTTGTCCACCGCGCCGATGCCGGCACGGATGATCTCGGCCATATAGGCACCTTCGTTGAGGCCCAGGGCAATGATCGCCGCCTGGATATTGCCGGGGACGATCAGGCCGAACAGTTCAATATCTTCGAAGCGGAAAATCCCGCCCGCCGCCAGTGCCGTGTACAGAAACACGATCTGTACCAGCAGCGGCGTGCCGCGCATCAGCCACACGTAAAAACGCACCGGCAGATGCAACAGCGGGTTCTTCGACAAGCGCAACAACGCCGCCGCCAGCCCCAGCGCGCAGCCCAACAGCATCGCCAGCACACTGATCAGGCACGTCAGCCACAGCCCCGTGAGGTAGACCCCGCTGGGCTGCAGCAGGTACTGCCAGAACACATCCCAATTGAAATTCATCGCAGGTACGCCTCAGTCGAGTGTGTCGCTGCTGACATGCCATTTGTCCAGCAACTGCACATAGCTGCCATCGCTGCGCATATCGCTGATCACCTGTTGCACGGCGGCGGTCAGTTGCGGGTCGTCCTTGCGTATGCCCAGGCCGGTGAGGATGCGGCTGAACGCCGGCACGCCTTCCTGGAACAGGTCCGGGGCCATTGCTGCGTAGTAACCGGCGGTTTCCACGGTGGTGCCGTAGGCGTCGACCTGGCTGATACGCAGGGCCTGGAAGGCATCGGTGTCGGTGTTGTAGACCACCAGTTTCATCGGGGGCTTGCCGGCCTTGGCCAGGCTTTCATTGTGGGCATCGAGCAGGGTCTTGATGGTGGAGCCGTTGAGCACCGCGACCTTGTGCGCGGACAGGTCATCCAGCGCCTTGATGCCCTTGGGGTTGCCCTTGGGCACCACCACCGACTGGCTGGAATACATGTAGTTGACGATGTCGATCACCTGGCGCCGCTCGGGTTTGTCGAACAACTGGTCGACGATCATGTCGCACTGCTGGGCGAGCAACGCCGGCACCAGCCCAGAGAACGGAATCACCCGCCATTGCACTTGCTTGCCGCCCAGGCGCTTGGCGATTTCCAGGCCCAGGTCAACGGTGAGCCCGCGGGGTTTCTGGGCTTCGTCGAAGGACACCAGGGGCGGGGAATCCATCCCCGAGCAATAGACAAGTTTGTCGACTTTTTGCAGACGATCCGGCACTTGAGGCGCAGCAAAGGCCCCTTGTGCGCAGAGACCGAAGGAGACAGCCACCAGCAAGGCGCGGCATTTATGCATGACCAGACACTCCAGTTCGTTGAATAACGGGGCAGGACTAAAGTCAAAACACAGCGGGTGTTTCTTATTGTTCGGTTTGCAGGAACTGGATCAGTGCCGGCACGGTGCCTTCGATGTGTTCGCGCACCACGGCTTCGGCGCGGGCGGCATCGCCGGCGCGGATCGCATCAAGGATCACTGCGTGTTCCTGGCGGGCGCTGAGGGGTTTTTCGCCGTGCTGCAGCCACAAGCGCATAGGTGCCTCGACCAGCGAGTACAGCGCCGAAATCTGCTTCATCAGGCGCGGGCGGCCGCTGAGGCTGCACAGGTATTCATGGAACGCGCGGTGCCGACTGACCCACGCGGCGCCTTCGTCACGGTAGTCGTCCATCTCATCGAGCATGCGCTCCAGGGCCGCCAGTTGACGCTCGCCGATCCGCCCGACGGCAACGCGTACCGCCAGGCCTTCAAGGGCGCTGCGCATCTCAAACACTTCGTGCAGTTCATCAATATCCAAACCGCTGACGACTGCGCCACGGTTGGGCCGCAGGGTCACCAGGCCCTGGGCGTCCAGGCGGCGAAAGGCCTCGCGCACCGGCATGCGGCTCATGCCGATCTCGCTGGCGATGTCTTCGGCGATCAGCCGGTCACCCTTGCGGTAGCGGCCGCCGCAAATGGCATCGAGCAGAAAGTTGTAGGCCTCCTCCTCGGCGGTGAGGGGCTGGCGGTCAACGTAAGCGGGAGCGAATTGCATCGGCAGCACCTTTTGAATTTTTGTATCCAATTATCCACGAATACAAAAAAGCAGGATGCGTGCCAACGGCTTGGGACAGGAGCCAAGTGATTGATTCAGATCGGATAGAAGGGAAAAAGCTGGGGCTGGCGTTGAAAAGTCGCGTGGGAATTTGCTACCCAATGGCGCAGAAGACGCCCCATTGGTGGGCGGAAGTAACAAGCGGACCGTGGGCGAGATGCTTTTTGCTTGAGGCGAATCCAGCCCACCGCTGGCGTTATGGCTCGACCGAATAGATGACGGTTTGCGCGCTGTTTTCGCCGACCGCCCGGCGGGTGAAATAGGTGTCGCCTTCGTCGGTGAGGATCTCGTAGTCGGCCTTGCGGGCCGGACTGGCGTGCTTGATGATTTTCAGCACGCGCTGGAACTTCACGCTTTGCGTGCCGTTCTGGTTGGGTCCGGTGAGCACATTGACGCTTTGAAACCAGCCGGCGTGCCGCTGGTTGCTCACCAGCGCGTGGCTCATCGCCTCGAAACGTTCCAACCGCGTGAAGCCCCATAGGGTCTGTTCTTCGACGGTGGCGCCCGGCGTAGCGGCGCCGGTAAACACAAACAGATTGATCGCCGGGCTGTCTTCGCAAAAAAAGTCGTAAGGGACCAGGCCGTCGACCATTTTCCTGCCGGGCACAAAGCCCTTTTTATGCACCTGAAACATCGCCACCTCCACTCAATCAAGGGTGACAAGTCTAATCAGGCGCGACGTACAGGGCGGTCAAGCCAGTGTAATGTCGTGTAAAGATCGCGCGCTGTGCAGGGTGATCTCCACTGCCAGCCCACCGCCTGGCTCGTTGCGCGCGAGGATGTGGCCGCCGTGCATCTGGACGGCCCTCGCAGCAATGGCCAGCCCCAGGCCAAACCCCACGCTGGCATCGCCCACCCCACGCTCGAACGGCTGGAAAATGCTGTGCAGCCGGTCATCGTCGACGCCCGGCCCTTGGTCGGTGATCTGTACCGTGAGGCGGTTCGCATCGTGGTTGACCTGCGCCGACACGCACACGGTGGTGTCCGGCCGGGTGTAGCGCACGGCATTGCGAATCACGTTCTCGAAGCAGCGGTACAACAACTCACCGCTGACGCAGGCGATAAACGGCGGGCACACCTGCAGGTGCACGCGACAGCCTTTGATGCCGGCCTCAAACTGCGCATCTTCAACGATCATCGCCAGCAATTCGACAATATCCACGGGCTCGCGCTCGATACTTTCCGGACGGCCTTGCAGGCGCGCCAGGGTCAGCAACGCCTCGATCAGGGTGTCCATGCGCTCGGATTCGCGCTCGATGCGTTCGAGCATTTCCAGGCGGGCGGCGTCCTGGCGCAACAGGCCGATGGCCGCCTGCATGCGCGTCAGCGGGGAGCGCAGTTCATGGGAGATGTCGTGCAGCAGCTGTTGCTGGGCCTCCACCAGCACCTTCAACTGGTTGGCCATGCGGTCGCAGTCTTCCGCCAGGTCGACGATCTCGTCGCGACGCTTGCCCATGGCCGGCTTGACCCGGGTTTCGAAGCGTCCCTGGGCCGCGTCGCTCATGGCGCGCTTCAGGTACGCCAGGGGCCAGGCCAGGTAATAGGCCATGTAGCCGCTGAACAGCGCACTCATCAACGTGCCGATGATCAGCGGAATCTGGTGCCAGGGCCGGCCCGGCGGGTTACCGGGCGCGTGGGTCGACCTGATCGACAGCGTCAGGCCTTCCTTGCTGACGACCGCTCGCTCATAGACCGGCTGCGTCACGGGCCCACCTACCAGCAATTGACCGGCACTGTTGTAGACGCCGATGGCCTCATCCGCCGGGCGCTCCCACACCGCCAGGAGCTGGCCGCCCGCCTCGACACCGAACGTTTGCAGCAGCTTGTCTTCGGCCGCCAGCATGGCTTCCACATGCGGGTCATTCGGCTGGAAACGGCCCAGTTCAAGCACGCCGACGCCCACCAGGAAGGTCAAGGTGGTCGCCAACCAGAAGGCCAGGAACAGTTTCCAGAACAGCAGGCTGGGCTTGGTCATTCGGCAATCAACAAATAGCCGAGGCCGCGCACGCTCTGGATCCAGGCCTTGGCGTCCGGGCGCGGCCCGAGTTTTTGCCGGATGCTGCTGATATGCACGTCGATGCGCCGGTCGTAGCGGGTCAGCGGGCAACCGAGGGCATTGAGTGACAGATCCTTTTTACTCACTACCTGGCCGGCACTGCGGGCCAGCTCTTCCAGCAGGCTGAACTCGGTGCTGGTCACGCCCAGCTCGAGGCCGTTCCACAGGGCCTGGCGCCTGCCGGGCCACAACACCAGCGCGCCGGTCGTGATCACTTCGGTGGTCGGCTGGCCCACCGGCTGCACCCTGCGCATGATGGCGCGCAGGCGCGCGACCAGTTCGCCGGGGGAGCTGGGCTTGGGCACGTAATCATCGGCGCCGAGTTCCAGGCCGGTGATGCGGTCGATGTTGTCGCCACGGGCGGTGAGCAGCACTACGGGTACCTGGCTGACGACGCGGATGCGCCGGAGTACCTCGATGCCCGAGCGCTGGGGCAGCATGACGTCCAGCACCACAATGCTGTAGCGCCCCGACAGCGCCTCCTCCTCGCCCTCCTCCCCCGTGTGCACGGCCGTGGCCTCAAAGCCTTCGCGCGCGAGGTATTGGCTCAGCATGTCAGTCAGTTCCTGGTCGTCGTCGACCAACAGTACGCGGATCATCTCGGGCTCGTCAGTGGGGGGTTGCGCATTATCGACCCGGCATTGGCATCCCAGACCAAACTTTACCTAACTTGACATTCGGTTAACCGCACCAAACGCCCCTCGCTCTTATGCTG
Organism: Pseudomonas sp. 1 R 17; assembly: GCF_900067035.1. Lineage (NCBI taxonomy): Bacteria > Pseudomonadati > Pseudomonadota > Gammaproteobacteria > Pseudomonadales > Pseudomonadaceae > Pseudomonas > Pseudomonas sp. 1 R 17. Next base: position 48,847 of record NZ_FKLB01000057.1, on the reverse strand, counting down.
GATGTTCACCAGTCCGGCCGCGCGGCGAGTTGTCCATGCGTGCCGGCGCTGCTTGTCGATGTGTTCTGGAAAAGATCTTGATGAATTTTTCGCGCCTGCTCTGCTCGGTTGCGCTGCTGCTCAATACCTCACTGGCACTCGCCCAAGGCTTCAAAATCTCGGATATTCGAATCAACGGCCTGCAACGGGTCTCTGCGGGCAGCGTGTTCGGGGCATTACCCCTGAACGTCGGCGACGAAGCGGATGACCGGCGCCTGGTGGACTCGACCCGCGCGCTGTTCAAGACCGGTTACTTCCAGGACATCCAACTGAGCCGCGAAGGCGATGTGTTGATCATCAATGTAGTCGAGCGTCCTTCGGTTGCCAGTATCGAATTCGAGGGCAACAAGGCGATTGCCACCGATGACCTGATGAAAGGCATGAAGCAATCGGGCCTTGCCGAGGGCGAGATTTTCCAGCGCGCCACCCTGGAAGGGATACGCAACGAGTTGCAGCGCCAGTACGTTGCCCAGGGCCGGTACTCGGCGTCGGTCGACGCGCAGGTGGTGGCTCAGCCGCGTAACCGCGTGGGCTTGAAAATCAAGATCGACGAAGGTGAAGTGGCGTCGATCCAGCACATCAACGTGGTGGGCAACACGGTGTTCGCCGACGACGCCCTGATCGACCAGTTCACCCTCAAGACCAGCAACTGGCTGTCGTTTTTCAAGAACGACGACAAATACGCACGGGAGAAGCTGTCGGGCGACCTTGAACGCTTGCGCTCCTATTACCTGGACCGTGGCTATATCAACATGGATATCACCTCGACCCAGGTCTCGATGACCCCGGACAAAAAGCACGTCTACATCACCGTGAACATCCACGAAGGCCAGAAATACACGGTACGCGAGGTGAAGCTCAGTGGTGAGCTGAAAGTCCCGCAGGACCAGGTCCAGTCCTTGCTGCTGGTGCAGAAGGGCCAGGTGTTCTCACGCAAACTGATGACCACCACCTCGGAGCTGATTACCCGTCGCCTGGGCAACGAAGGCTACACGTTCGCCAACGTCAACGGCGTGCCGCAGGCCCACGATGAAGACCACACGGTTGATGTCACGTTCTCCGTCGACCCAGGTAAGCGGGCCTACGTCAACCGTATCAACTTCCGTGGCAATACCAAGACCGACGACAAGGTGCTGCGGCGGGAAATGCGCCAGATGGAAGGTGGCTGGGCGTCGACGTACCTGATCGACCAGTCCAAGGTGCGCCTGGAGCGCCTGGGGTTCTTCAAAGAGGTGAACGTCGAGACGCCTGCGGTGGCCGGCCTCGACGACCAACTGGATGTGAACTACGCCGTGGAAGAACAAGCGTCCGGTTCGATTACCGCCAGCGTCGGCTTTGCCCAGAGTTCGGGGCTGATCCTCGGCGGCTCGATCACCCAGAACAACTTCCTCGGCACCGGCAACTACGCCAGCCTGGGGCTGACCCGCTCGTCCTACCAGAGCAAGTACAACATCGGTTTCACCGATCCCTACTTCACCACCGACGGGGTGAGCCTGGGTTACAACGCGTTCTACAGCAAGACCGACTACAACAAGTACTACGATGACGGGGTGTCCTATTACGCCATCAATAGTTTTGGCCTGGGCGCCACCCTCGGTTACCCGATCAATGAAACCTCGCGTTTGAGCTTTGGCCTGACGGCGCAACACGACAGTATCGAACCGGGCACCTACAGCGCCGACGAGATCTACGACTTTATCGAGCGCGAAGGCAAGGAATTCACCAACTTCAAGGCCAACCTTGGCTGGTCGGAATCGACCTTGAACAAAGGCGTGCTGGCGACTCGCGGGCATTCGCAAAACCTCAACCTGATGGTGACGGTGCCCGGCAGCGACCTGAGTTTCTACAAAATCGACTACACGGGGCAGACGTTCCTGCCTGTCAGCAACAACACATCACTGCGCTTTCACACCAAGCTCGGCTACGGCAGCGGCTACGGCTCCACGGACGGGCTGCCCTTCTATGAAACCTACACCGCCGGCGGCGAAGGCACGGTGCGCGGCTTTGAAAGCGGCACCCTCGGCCCGCGCAACACCCCGGCAACCGGTGCCTACGCCAGTGCCGGGCAGGCGTACTACTCGGACCGGGACACCGAATCGCTGGGCGGCAATATCCTGATAACAGGCGGCGCGGAGTACTTATTCCCTGTGCCGTTCATCAAAGACAACAAATCCGTGCGAACCTCGTTGTTCTGGGACGTGGGCACGGTGTATTCGGACAAGTGCTACCTCAGTACCACCCAAGGCTGCGGCAGCGTGGACCTGGGCCAGATGGCCAGTTCGGTGGGGGTTGGGGTGACGTGGTACAGCCCGCTGGGGCCGCTGAGTGTGAATTTGGCATACCCGATTCGCACGCCGGAGAACGCGGACAAGCAGGTGTTTCAGTTCTCCATGGGGCAGACGTTTTAAAGGTTGCGGCGTGTTGATGCGTTTCCCCCTTCTGGGAAAGGCCCTACACAAATACCGGACGTCTGGCGAAGCCGCGTTTATATATTGTTTTTTATAAAGGAACTCTGCTATCGAGCCTTGGTCGGCTGATGTGTGGATTTTCCTTTCACTACGCGGATAGATCGGATGAAACAGATGCCCTTCGTCGAGGCCAAGCCTGTTGCCGACAAAAAGCTGGCTTTGTTTGCACCCGTGTCAGCGCCATGGCGTTCAAGCGCAAGCCCGCTGCACCTGCACGATTTTGCTGCCTGTCGGAATGTCGAATCAGGCGCGGTTTTTATTATCGCTTCCGGCCTGTCAGCCAAATCATTCCCCCTCGAAAAGTTTGCGCACGTGCCCATGATCACCATGAATGGCGCCATTTCGATGTTTATGAACACCGATATCAAGCCGAGTTTTTACGCTTGCACGGACAGAAGCTTTTCCAAACAGCAGCCGGATTTATTCAATTACGCCATGGCTGTCAGCCAAAGGGTCGCGCTATGGGAAGACCACGCGCAATCCTCCCATGCTCGTCCAACCGGGCAGCTCTACCCGCTGTCCAAGGCTCCAAAACCGTCGTGGATCGATGTGGCGCTCGGAAGATCAAAAGAGCTGGTTACTGATCACTCCTTGATCGCCTTTCGGAAACGGTCCATCGGGTTCAGCAAGGACATGAGCCAGGGCTTTTTTGACGCCCGAACCGTGGCCTACCTGGCCATCCAGCTGGCATTCCACGTCGGGTTCTCCAAGGTTTTCCTGGTGGGCGTCGACCTGGACGAAAAGTCGGGGAGGTTTTACGAAACGAAAAACTCCACAAACTCCCCCTGCGGGCTCGACCAACACTATTACACCCGCATACTGCCGTCGTTCGAGTTGATGTCCAAAAAGGTCATGGGGGATGACTTCATGGTTTACAACTTATCCAATATTTCGAAGATCCCGGACAGCGTCATTGCGCGTGTAACCGTTGCGGAAGTGGAAGCGATGCTCCAAAGGTCATGAAGCAAGAAGGGTTGACGCGAGCCCTTAGCGACTGCTGCCCTTTCACATACCTTTCACAGTCGAGCGTCTAGGGTTAACCCAGCTCCTGATGAACATCCCTTTAAGCCCGCACTCCCCATCGCGGGCTTTTCTTTGCCTGGGATTTAACCGTGTGAAACCAGGTCAGTGCCGGGCTTCTTGCATCTGCCTGCCGCTGCAACCTGGCCCCTATCAGGGCTTCTACGCCAAGGACAGCGAGCTCCGTGTCCGCCCCGTCCGCAGATTCTTTATTTAATCCTTCATCCATTCGTTCTTGATCCGGCACACCAAGGCGCACAGCGCCTTTTTTGTTGCCTTCGAAAAGAGGAAGCATCATGTCCGCAGTTGAGAAAGCAGCACCAGCAGTCACCACCCCGGCTATCGGCCAGGCCTACGGCGGCGGCTTCGTCACCGGCATCATCCGCGACCCGATGACCGGCAAGCGCTCTCTGCACATCACCGCCGGCGCGGCGCATGAGCTGGTCGGCAAGTGGGGCGAGTACGGCGAGAAGATCGAAGGCGCCGACAGTTTTACCGAAAGCCTGGCGAACACCCAGGCCATGGCGGCGGCAGGCAGTGAGCTGGCAGCGAACGTGCTGGCGCTGACTATCGGCGGACATGCCGACTGGGCTATCCCGGCGCGCGATGTCCAGGAGCTGCAATACCGCCACTTCAAGCCGACCACCGAAGAGAACTGGGAGAACTCGCGCAATGGTGACAACCCGCACAGCGAACCGGTAGGCCAGATGTATAACGCCGAAGACCCGCTGCAAACCGTACACACCGCCTTCCAAGAAGGTGGCGCTGAAGCCTTCCGTGATACCTGGTACTGGAGCAGCTCGCAGCGCTCAGCCAACAACGCATTCTACATGTACTTCGGTGATGGCAATCAGAGCTACGTCGTCAAGTACTTCGAGCTCCGTGTCCGCCCCGTCCGCAGTGAATTTATCGATTAATTCGCTTATTTAATCCGGCCGCGTGCGGCCGGTTGCTTTGCTTATGGAGCTGTACCGCAATGGGAATGCACACCGATCTGTCGATCTACCGGTCGGCCATGGGCCTCTTACACATGGCAACCATCCTGACTCGCAATATCCCGCGAGACCTCAAGCAATCGCTGGGAAAGCGAGTGATCGACGAATGCATTGAGGTCGTGATGCTGATCGCCCGTGCAAACGCAACCCAGGACAAACGCCCGCACCTGACCCTGTTGGTCGAGAGGGTTCAAGTGGTCGAATTCCTGATGCGCCTATTCAAGGACAGCCGATTTATCAGTGTCGAACAGCATGCCAAGGCGATCGAGGTAACAGCCTCCGTCGGCAAGCAGGCCAACGCCTGGAAACGCTCTACCCCAACCGCGCCCGCTACCTGAAGGTTACGGCTTTCTGGTCTGTGCGAATTGAATCTGGTCGTGCCGCTGACCTGATAGGTCACCGCCATGCGCATCAGAGATACCGACGGTCTAAAGCGTCCGCGCAGGTCTCGCGCAGTTTCCTTGCTGATCGGCTTTGCCTTCGGCTCGGTGACGCAGATAGCACGATAGGTCGCAGCGCTCAGCCAACAACGCATTCAACATGAACTTCGATGATGGCAATCAGAACAACAACGACAAGAACAACGAGCTCCGTGTCCGCCCCGTCCGCAGATTCGACTTTGGGTCCCTACCCGTTTCAGGATCTGGTTCAGGCCTATTACGACTGCCGACGCACCAAGCGCAACAGCGACAGCGCGCTGGCCTTCGAGATCGACCTGGAGCGCAACCTGATCCAGCTGCACAACGACCTGGTCACCGGCAACTACCGGCCAGGCCGATCTATATGCTTCGTGGTTACCCGACCGAAAGCCCGCGAGGTGTGGGCGGCAGCCTTTCGGGACCGCGTCGTCCACCACCTGCTGTACAACCATGTGGCACCGCGCTTCTACGCCAGCTTCATAGCGGACAGTTGCGCATGCATTCCAGGGCGCGGCACGCTGTACGCCGCCACCCGGCTTGAGTCGAAGATACGGAGCGCCAGCGAGAATTGGTCAAAGCCACTTTTCTACCTCAAGTGCGACCTGGCCAACTTCTTCGTCGCCATCGACAAGGCGGTGCTGCGCAAGCAATTGGAGGCCAGGATCACCGAGCCCTGGTGGTTGGCCC
>NZ_FKLB01000057.1:0-43169 GCF_900067035.1 Pseudomonas sp. 1 R 17 | reverse complement strand
TGTCGATGACTTCGTGTTCCTGCATGAGTCGCCGCAACAGCTCAACCAATGGCTGGCCCAGGTCGAAGCGTTCCTGCCCAGGCTCGGCGCCAAGCTCAACCCGACCAAAACGATCCTTCAACCGGTAGACCGCGGCGTCGACTTCGTTGGTCACGTCATCAAGCCCTGGCGACGAACCACCCGCAAGCGATCCTTGGCCCAGGCACTGAAGCGCACCGCCGCGGCGCCGGCCAAGGATCTGCGCGAGACAGCCAACAGCTACTTCGGCCTTCTCAGCCAGGCAAGCCACAGCCACGCAGACCGGGCAGCCCTTGCACGAGTCGTGCTGAAGCGCGGCAACAGCGTCAACGCCGCGCTAACCAAGACCTACCAGAAGAAGTAACCCCAACCCATATCAACGAATCACGCCAGCCGCCTTCGCCCTAACGCTTTTTGTTCGTATCGGGAATAAAGCTACCCAAGAAAAATACAGTCGCAGGCCCTATGAGCCAAGCGGCGGTCATTCCGGGACTGACTATTGGTACGACGATGGCTGTTGCAAACAGGCCTACCCCTGTCCATAGCCTCTTACGCGGCGTGAACCACTCGCGGAACGCTTCAAGCTTTTTACCGGGCATTACCACCTCCTTGTTTGATAAGCAGCAAAGCATATCACCCACTTAAACGAATCACGCCAGCCGGCGAGGATCCTCTATGAATACGTATCGACACACGTTCGCCGCGGTATGCCCGTCTGACGGCGAAACCATTGTTTATCGCCTTGAGTTGAAATCCTTGTCGATGATCCATGTCGAGCATATCCGGGCGGCCACAGCGCTGATTAAAAAAGGCTGGCATGAACAGATCGCCGATCGTCTTGCGGAATCCCTGGGCGGCGACCAAACCATCATTGCTACCCACCAGGGCGTCGAGATCGAAACAGGATGATCCATTACCACGGCACGCCTGTCGGCGGTAAGCGAGAGGATGCAGCAAAGTTCCTGGCCGGCCGGCACGCGCTGGTGCCGTTCCCGCGCAAGGACGATCTTGGGATCGTCGCCGATGTGTGCAAATCGTTTGTTTTCGATAACGGCGCGTTCACGGTATGGAAAAAGGGTGGGCAGGTTGATGTCGAGGGCTACACGCGATGGGTAGAAGACTGGCATCGACACCCCGGTTTCACTTGGGCACTCATTCCGGACGTCATCGACGGCGACGAAGAGGCCAACGACGACCTTGTTCGGCAGTGGCCAGAGGAGCTTCGCGGCGTACCTGTCTGGCACTTGCACGAATCGACTGAGCGCCTGCAGCGGTTAGCGAGGTGTTGGCGAACGGTTGAAGATTGAGGCCGCGCTCAATCGTGAGTCGGCGCCGGCAGCAGTGGCGGAATTTGCAGGACTCAAAGTGGTGCCTGACCCATCCCTACCACCTGGGCAGATCCGAATGTGCAACTGCAACCAAGGCCGCCTGCCCTGCACCTGTAAGACCAGCGCCTACGACGGCTTCGACAACGGCGTCGACTGAACACCAAATCCCGATAGGAGTACATCCGTACTCCATCCCGAAATTACCCAATCAATCCACCCGGCAACGGCGTGGCGAGGCATTCCCATGTCCAGAACAAACGCGGCACAGGCCGCAGCACCCGCGCCGCGCTTCATCCGGGCGTCGGCTGCACCCGCCTACCTCGGCATGTGCCGGGAAGAATTCAAGAACACCGTCCGGCCCCACGTCCGCGAATTCCCCATTGGAAAACAGGGCGTTGCCTTCGACCGTCATGAGCTGGACCAGTGGGCAGACGCCTACATCGAACGCATGGCAATTGAAAAGCAGACCGATCAGGACAACAATCCGCCCCGCAGTGGGCGCCAAGGAGAAAAACAATGGCGCGAAAAACAATGTCGGGCCTCTACCAGAGGAACGGGATTTGGCACATCGACAAAGTCGTCAGAGGTAGCCGACTTCAAGAAAGCACTGGAGCAAGCGAGAGGGAAGAAGCCGAGCAGTATTTGATTCATCGGCTGGAAAAGTTGCGGCAGGAAAAGATTTACGGCGTGCGCCAGGTGCGAACCTGGCGCGAGGCTGCCACCCGGTTCCTGGTCGAGTTCAAAGACCAGGCATCAATCGGCCTTTCTGCTTCCCACATCGAACAGCTCGACCCATACATCGGCGATCTGCCGATAACGCACATCGATGATGGGAGCCTGGCTACGTTCATTCGTGACCGGCAGCGGCCGAGCAAGACCGACAAAGGAAAGGTCAAGCCAGGCGTATCGAACAGGACGGTCAATATCGCCCTACAGCGAGTCGTCAGGATCTTGAACCTGTGCCACCGCAAGTGGCGCGATGCTGAAAAGCGGCCGTGGCTGGAGAGCGTGCCGATGATATCGATGCTTGAGGAAAAGAGGTCAGCCCGGAAACCCTACCCGATGTCCTGGGAAGAGCAGGCAATACTGTTTCCCGAGCTACCCGACCACTTGTTGAGGATGGCCCTTTACAAGGTAAACACCGGGTGCCGGGAGCAGGAAGTTTGCAAATTGCGGTGGGATTGGGAGATACGGGTGCCGGAACTGAACACCAGCGTGTTTCTGATACCTGCCGGATTCGGCGGGCGAAGTGACAAAGCAGGGGTGAAAAACGGCGATGAACGCTTGGTGATCCTGAACAGGGTGGCCATGAACATCATCGATAAGCAGCGAGGCCTGCATAAAGACCTGGTGTTCCCATACGGGCAACCGGATCAGTTCGGGCCAACGCCGATTGAACGGATGAACGATACGGCCTGGAGGAAAGCCAGGAAGCGTGCGGCGGACAAGTGGGAGAAAGCCCACCAGTCGCCGGCGCATCCCGGATTCAGGTCATTCAGGGTTCACGACTTGAAGCACACCTTTGGCAGAAGGCTACGTGCAGCAGGCGTGACAGAGGAAGATCGGAAGGCATTGCTTGGACATAGGAACGGCAGCATTACGAGCCACTATTCTACAGCGGAATTGCAGTACCTGATTGAGGCTGCAAACAAAGTGTCGGCAACCGACTCTCGCGGGCCAGCGCTGACCATCTTGAGGAGAAAAACGGGATGAGCCCCCGCAAAAGTCCCTACACGTAAAAAAGCCGAACTGGCTAGAGTTCGGCTAAGTCACTGAAAAATATGGTCGGGACGGAGTGATTCGAACACTCGACCCCTAGCACCCCATGCTAGTGCGCTACCGGACTGCGCTACGCCCCGACTAGGCGTGTTACTGGGTTAGCTTCGCAACGAAGCGATCAGGAATATACCGCAAGCTTTTGAAATGTGGAAGTATTTTAAAAGCCTGTATCACTTCTTCAAAACCACCAGCACATCTTCCAGTTCGGAGATCATCTGGCGGATCAGTTGCTTGTACTGGGTGGTGTCGTCTTTGGCTTCATCACCGGACATACGCTGGCGCGCGCCGCTGATGGTGAACCCCTGGTCATACAGCAACGCACGGATCTGTCGGATCATCAGCACATCCTGGCGCTGATAATACCGACGGTTCCCAGTGCGTTTGACGGGGTTGAGTTGAGGAAACTCCTGCTCCCAATAGCGCAGCACGTGCGGTTTTACCGCACAGAGCTCGCTGACTTCACCAATGGTGAAGTAGCGTTTGCCTGGGATGACGGGTAGCTCGTCGTTATGACTTGGTTCCAGCATAAGCCTCAACTCGGGCCTTCAACTTCTGCCCTGGACGAAAGGTGACCACACGGCGAGCCGTGATCGGGATTTCTTCTCCCGTTTTTGGATTGCGGCCAGGCCGCTGGCGTTTGTCCCGCAGATCAAAATTGCCGAAACCGGACAATTTGACCTGTTCGTTGTCTTCCAGAGCGTGTCTGATCTCTTCAAAAAACAGCTCGACCAATTCCTTGGCCTCGCGCTTGTTCAGACCCAACTCTTCGTACAGACGTTCCGCCATCTCAGCTTTCGTCAAAGCCCCCATACGTCACTTCCTTAACGTGGCGTTTAACCTTTGTTCGAGCGAGGTGAGGATATTTTGTGTCGTGGTATTCACCTCATCGTCATTAAGAGTGCGCGATGGATGCTGCCAGGTCAAGCCAACTGCAAGGCTTTTTCTATGCGGATCAATGCCTTTACCCTGATAGACGTCAAATAGCCTGAGGTCTGTCAGCCATTCCCCTGCATTTTCACGGATTACATCCAGAACGGCAGTAGCGGCGACTTCACGATCGGCGATCAGGGCCAGGTCGCGACGCACTTCAGGGAAGCGCGACAACTCGCTGAATTTAGGCATCTTGCCCGAGGCCACTTCGGCCAGGACCAGCTCGAAGACGAAGACCGGGCGGTCGAGCCCAAGGGTTTTCGACAGTTCCGGGTGGATGGCCCCGATGAAGCCCACCAGACGACCTTCGCGCTCGATACGCGCAGTCTGACCAGGGTGCAACGCCGGGTGGTTGCCTGGCACAAATGTGAAGTCGTCCAGTGCACCGGCAAAGCCCAGTACCGCTTCCACGTCCGCTTTAACGTCGAAGAAGTCCACGGCATCCCGGCCTTGCGCCCAGCCTTCCGGCAAGCGACTGCCGCAAACAACGCCGGCCAGCATTGGCTCTTGCTTCAGGCCGTCGAGTTGCCCGACAAACCGCAGGCCGCTTTCGAACATGCGCACGCGGTCTTGCTGACGGTTCAGGTTATGGGAAAGGGCTTTCACCAGGCCCGGCCACAGGGATGAACGCATGGCGGCCATGTCGTTGGAGATCGGATTGGCCAGCAGCAGCGGCTCGACGCCCGGGTTGAACAGTTCGAACTGCTTCGGGTCGATGAAGCTGTAGGTCACCGCTTCCTGATAGCCACGGGCAACCAGCAGACGGCGCAGCTCAGGCAGGTGCGCACGCGCTTCTGCCTTGGGTTGCGGTGCCAGGCGCGCTTGCGGGTAACGAACCGGCAGGCGGTTGTAACCGTACAGGCGAGCCAACTCTTCGATCAGATCGACTTCCAGGCTGATATCGAAGCGATGGCTTGGCACGTCAACATGCCACTGCCCTTCCCCACCCGCAGAAATGTTCAACCCGAGGGCCGACAACAATTGCTCGATTTCAGCCGGAGCGATGACCAGGCCAAGCATTTGCTCGACACTTTTGGCGCGCAGGGTGATCGGCGCAACGGACGGCAGATACTGTTCACTGACAGTCTCAGTGATCGGGCCGGCTTCGCCACCGGTGATTTCCAGCAGCAGGCCAGTGGCGCGCTCCATGGCTTCACGGGCGAGCTTCCAGTCCACCCCGCGCTCATAGCGATGTGAGGCATCGGTGTGCAGGCCGTAGGAGCGGGCCTTGCCAGCGATGGCAATCTGGTCGAAGAACGCGCTTTCAAGGAATACATCGCGCGTGGTCGCGGACACACCGCTGTGCTCGCCCCCCATCACACCGGCAATCGCCAGGGCGCGGGAATGGTCAGCGATCACCAGGGTGTCGGCGCGCAGGCTGACTTCCTGGCCGTCGAGCAATACAAGCTTCTCGCCTTCTTCGGCCATGCGCACACGGATGCCGCCATTGATTTCGGCGAGATCGAAAGCGTGCAGCGGCTGGCCCAGCTCAAGCATCACGTAGTTGGTGATGTCGACGGCAGCGTCGATGCTACGCACGTCGGCGCGGCGCAGACGCTCAACCATCCACAACGGGGTTGGCTTGGACAGGTCAACGTTGCGGATCACGCGCCCCAGGTAACGTGGGCAGGCGTTTGGTGCCAGTACTTCGATCGGACGCACTTCATCGTGGACCGCAGCCACTGCGGCAACCACTGGACGAGTGACTGGCGCGTTGTACAACGCGCCCACTTCACGTGCCAGGCCGGCCAGGGACAGGCAGTCGCCACGGTTCGGGGTCAGGTCGACCTCGATACTGGCGTCTTCCAGCTCCAGGTAGACACGAATGTCTTGGCCCACAGGTGCATCGGCCGGCAGCTCCATCAGGCCATCATTGCCCTCGCCTACTTGCAACTCCGCCTGGGAGCACAGCATGCCGTTGGACTCGACACCGCGTAGCTTGGCTTTCTTGATCTTGAAGTCGCCCGGCAGTTCGGCGCCGATCATGGCGAACGGGATCTTCAGGCCGGGGCGCACGTTAGGCGCTCCGCACACGACCTGGAAGGTTTCCGTGCCATTGCTGACCTGGCACACACGCAATTTGTCGGCATCGGGGTGTTGCTCGGTGCTCAGCACCTCACCCACGACTACGCCACTGAAAACACCGGCGGCCGGCGTAACGCTATCGACCTCAAGACCGGCCATCGACAGACGCGCAACCAACGCATCGCGATCTACCTGCGGGCTTACCCAGCCGCGCAGCCATTGTTCACTGAATTTCATCCTGCTCTCCTAAAGATTCGTTACGACTAGCGAAATTGCGCGAGGAACCGCAAGTCGTTGTCGAAGAACAGACGCAAGTCGTTCACGCCGTAACGCAGCATGGCCAGACGCTCAACGCCCATGCCGAAGGCAAAGCCCGAAAACTCTTCCGGATCGATCCCGGACATGCGCAGCACATTGGGGTGAACCATGCCGCAGCCCATCACTTCCAGCCAGCCAGTCTGCTTGCAGACGCGGCAGCCTTTACCGCTGCACATCACGCATTCCATGTCGACTTCTGCGGATGGCTCGGTGAACGGGAAGAATGATGGACGGAAACGCACCGCCAGCTCTTTCTCGAAGAACACTCGCAGGAACTCTTCGATGGTGCCCTTGAGGTCGGCGAAGTTGATGTCGCGATCAACCAGCAGGCCTTCGACCTGGTGGAACATCGGCGAGTGGGTGATATCGGAGTCGCTGCGGTACACACGGCCTGGGCAGACAATGCGGATCGGCGGCTTGTTCGCTTCCATGGTGCGGACCTGTACCGGGGAGGTATGGGTGCGCAACAGCATGTTTGCATTGAAATAGAAGGTGTCGTGCATCGACCGGGCCGGGTGATGGCCTGGGATGTTGAGCGCCTCGAAGTTGTGATAGTCGTCTTCGACCTCAGGGCCTTCGGCAATGCCGTAGCCGATATGGGTGAAGAACTGCTCGATACGTTCCAGAGTCCGGGTGATCGGATGCAGACCGCCCGAGGCCTGGCCACGACCAGGCAGGGTTACATCAATGGACTCGGCGGCGAGTTTGGCTGCGAGATCGGCCTCCTCCATGGTCGCCTTGCGCGCATTGAGCACCTCTGTGACACGCTCCTTGGCAACGTTGATCAGCGCGCCGAATTGCGGGCGCTCTTCAGCCGGCAAATTTCCCAGGGTCTTCATCACCTGAGTCAATTCACCCTTTTTGCCAAGGTAGTGAACCCGGATTTGCTCCAGGGCATTGATATCTTCAGCGCTTTGCACAGCCTCAAGAGCTTGAGCGACGAGCGCGTCCAGGTTTTCCATGTACAGACTCCAGATACAAAATAGGGGAAGAGCTTGAAGGCTCTTCCCCTATTTATGACGTTTACCACCTTGGGCTACAGGCGCAGCCCAGGGTGACTGTCGGGGGTACTTAAGCCAAGGTGGCTTTAGCTTTCTCGACAATCGCAGCAAACACCGCTTTTTCGTTCACGGCCAGTTCAGCCAGAACCTTACGGTCGATTTCGATGGACGCTTTTTTCAGGCCAGCGATGAAACGGCTGTAAGACAGACCGTTAACACGTGCACCAGCGTTGATACGAGCGATCCACAGAGCGCGGAACTGACGTTTTTTCTGACGACGGTCGCGGTAGGCGTATTGGCCTGCCTTGATTACCGCTTGCTTGGCAACACGGAATACGCGTGAACGCGCGCCGTAGTAGCCTTTAGCGAGTTTCAGAATTTTTTTGTGACGTTTACGGGCAATGACGCCACGCTTTACACGAGCCATGAGTTACTTCCTCTATTCTTGATCCAAAATTAACGAAGGCGCAGCATGCGCTCGACTTTTGCCACGTCAGACGGATGCAGCAAGCTGCTACCGCGCAGTTGACGCTTACGCTTGGTCGACATTTTGGTCAGGATGTGGCTCTTGAAAGCGTGCTTGTGCTTGATACCGTTAGCAGTTTTCAGAAACCGCTTAGCAGCACCACTTTTAGTCTTCATCTTTGGCATGTTCGGATACTCCGCATTCAGTTGATAAACATAATCAGAAGGCCTGCCGTGCCCTGTTGATTACTTCTTCTTTTTCGGGGCGATGACCATGATCAGCTGGCGTCCTTCCATCTTAGGATGCTGTTCGACCGAACCGTACTCGAGCAGGTCAGCTTCAACCCGCTTGAGGAGTTCCATCCCCAGCTCCTGGTGGGCCATCTCACGGCCGCGGAATCGCAAGGATACCTTGGCCCTGTCCCCATCACTCAGGAAACGTACCAGGTTGCGCAGTTTTACCTGGTAATCCCCTTCCTCCGTCCCTGGACGAAACTTGATTTCTTTTACTTGAATCTGCTTCTGGTTCTTCTTCGCCGCGGCAACCTGCTTCTTCTTTTCGAAGATCGACTTGCCGTAGTCCATCACCCGGCAAACGGGTGGGATTGCATCGGCGGAGATTTCCACCAGGTCCAACTTGGACTCTTCTGCAATACGAAGCGCTTCATCAATCGAGACGATGCCAATCTGCTCGCCGTCAGCGCCAATTAACCGAACCTCGCGTGCCGAGATATTCTCGTTGATCGGGGCTTTCGGTGCAGCTCGTTTATCTTGTCTCATTTCACGCTTAATAATAATTACTCCGAATCTGGGCGACCACGCCGGGAAACCGCTTGCGCGAGGAACTCAGCGAACTGGGCGACGGGCATCGAGCCCAGGTCAGCACCTTCACGAGTACGCACAGCGACAGTCTGCATCTCGACTTCCCGATCTCCGATAACCAAAAGATAGGGAACCTTGAGCAAAGTATGCTCGCGGATTTTAAAGCCGATCTTTTCATTTCTCAAGTCGGACTTGGCACGAAATCCGCTTTCGTTGAGAGTTTTTTCAACTTCAGCAGCAAAATCCGCCTGTTTATCAGTGATATTCATGATCACTGCCTGAGTCGGAGCCAGCCACGCAGGGAACGCACCCTCGTAGTGCTCGATCAGGATACCGACGAACCGTTCGAACGAGCCGAGGATCGCCCGGTGCAGCATAACCGGGTGTTTACGACTGTTATCTTCGGAGACGTATTCGGCTCCCAAACGGATCGGCAGGTTAAAATCGAGCTGCAAGGTACCACATTGCCAGACACGGCCAAGGCAATCTTTCAACGAGAACTCGATCTTCGGCCCGTAGAAGGCCCCCTCACCCGGCTGCAGATCGTACGCAAGGCCCGCACTGTCTAGCGCTGCGGCCAGGGCCGCTTCGGCGCGATCCCACAGTTCGTCGGAACCGACGCGTTTTTCCGGACGAGTGGACAGCTTCATCTCGACTTCGGTAAAGCCGAAATCACGATAAACGTCCATGGTCAGCTTGATGAACGCGGCGGATTCGGCCTGCATCTGCTCTTCGGTACAGAAGATGTGGGCGTCGTCCTGGGTGAAGCCGCGTACCCGCATGATGCCGTGCAACGCACCCGATGGCTCGTTACGGTGGCAGGCACCGAACTCGGCCAGGCGCATCGGCAACTCGCGATAGCTCTTCAGGCCTTGATTGAACACCTGCACGTGGCATGGGCAGTTCATCGGCTTGATGGCGTAGTCGCGGTTTTCCGACTGGGTGGTGAACATATTGTCGGCGTAGTTGGCCCAGTGCCCGGATTTCTCCCACAGGCTGCGATCAACGACCTGTGGGGTCTTGATCTCCAGGTAACCGTTGTCGCGCTGAACCTTGCGCATGTACTGCTCGAGCACCTGGTACAGGGTCCAGCCGTTCGGGTGCCAGAACACCATGCCCGGCGCTTCTTCCTGGAGGTGGAACAGGTTCAGGCGCTTGCCGATCTTGCGGTGGTCGCGTTTTTCGGCCTCCTCAATGCGCTGGATATAGGCGGCCAGCTGCTTCTTGTCAGCCCAGGCAGTGCCGTAGATGCGTTGCAGTTGCTCGTTCTTCGCGTCGCCGCGCCAGTAGGCACCGGACAGCTTGGTCAGCTTGAAGGACTTGAGGAAGCGCGTGTTCGGCACGTGGGGACCACGGCACATATCGACGTATTCTTCGTGGTAGTACAGGCCCATGGCCTGCTCGTCCGGCATGTCTTCCACCAGGCGCAGCTTGTAGTCTTCGCCACGCGCAGTGAACACGTCGATCACTTCGGCGCGCGGAGTGACTTTCTTGATGACGTCGTAATCTTTTTCGATCAGGGCGTGCATGCGCTGTTCGATAGCGGCCAGATCGTCCGGGGTGAAAGGACGCTCGTAGGCGATATCGTAATAAAAGCCTTCGTCGATGACCGGGCCGATCACCATCTTCGCAGTCGGATACAGCTGCTTGACCGCATGGCCAATCAAGTGCGCGCAGGAGTGGCGAATGATCTCCAGCCCCTCTTGATCCTTGGGCGTGATGATTTGCAGGCTGGCATCGGAGGTGATCAGGTCGCTGGCGTCAACCAGCTTGCCATCGACCTTGCCGGCCACGGTGGCCTTGGCCAGGCCAGCACCAATGGATGCGGCGACCTCGGCTACGGAAACCGAATGATCGAATGAGCGTTGACTGCCGTCGGGAAGAGTAATAGTTGGCATGGCGCCTCCTCTCCTAGTGGTGACCCCTACCAAAGGTCACGTGGGTTGGGATGAGCCAGTACAAGATCCAACACCAGGCCGTTCAGTGATGAACGCCTGCCTTACAGCGGCAGGAGCCTTTCGGCCAACCGATAATCGAACCACAGTGACTGGAGTGAGCTGAAAAGAAACATGGCAAGGCGGCAAATGGCGCGCCCGGAATTAGCCAGGCCGAAGATGCTAGCACAGATGAACGGTCATCGCGCCGGCAGTATCCGCTGCAAAGACAAATTCCAGCCTTTATAGCTGCAAAAGTGAACTTGAGCTGTACGCCACACCTCAAACCCACTGAGAATCGCCGTTCGTCCTCGAATCAAAGGAGCATCCCATGATGCGTTTTACCTCGACCCTCGCTTTCGCCGCTACCCTGAGCCTCCTTTCCCTCGGCGCGCAGGCTGCCGCTCCATCCAATTGGCCAGCCGGTGCCCGTGACAGTTTCGTCAGCGACTGCAGCGCGGCCGCCAGCCAGAACGTAGACGTCAAGACTGCCAAGGCCCACTGCGAATGTGGCGCCGACAAGATCAACGCCGAATTGAGCACTGCGGAAATCAAAGAGCTCATGACTAACCAGAACGCCAGCCCGGAGCTTAAAAACAAGGCAGTCGCGGCTATTTCGTCCTGCAAAGTCGTGAAGAAAAAGTAAGATCGGGCCTTGATCAGACGGCCGTTTTGGCAGGAAAACAGCCTGAAAACTGCCATTTCGCACAAATTACGCAGCTTTTACGGCTTTTTTTACCAGCTGATATTTCGCGCCGAAGCCCCGTAGATCGGGGCTTTCAGCCGACACAAGTAGCAAACGCAACGCTATTGATTAGCAAACAATGCCTTGGGGGGGCTCCCAAGCCGAACATTTCGACTATGATAGCCCAGTGTGCCCAGTTGGCCTGAGCAGCACAGCACTACTGAAAATATATGTTTCTTGGAGATACACCATGTCTAATCGCCAAACCGGCACCGTTAAATGGTTCAACGATGAAAAAGGCTTCGGCTTCATCACTCCTCAAGGTGGCGGTGACGACCTGTTCGTACACTTCAAAGCTATCGAAAGCGACGGTTTCAAAAGCCTGAAAGAAGGCCAAACCGTTTCCTTCGTGGCTGAGAAAGGCCAAAAGGGTATGCAAGCTGCACAGGTTCGCGGCGAGTAATTCTCCGCTGAGCTAAAAAAACCCCGTCCATGTGACGGGGTTTTTTATGGGCGTTGCAAAAGCCTGGAAACGATCAGCCGCAATTAACGCGTGTGATCACCAGGTTGTCATCGGTGTTCAGGTTCAGGCGGTCGGAGCGGTATTCCAGCGTGATCATATCGTTGGGCTTGAGGATCCGCGCGTTCTGTGCGCCAGCACGGGTACGGGCCTGCTCCAGCAACTGCGGCGAGGCTTTCTGGCCAATGCTGAATTCGGCGGCCTTCGACTCACAGCGGCTATGACCGGCATCGGTCACGGCGGCGTCTTTGGCTGGCTCAGAGGCACCCGGGGTGCTGCAACCCGCCAACGCGAGTGCTGCCAACAAAGTACCGAATGATGCGAGCTTCCAAGGCATGAAGCCTCCTATTGAAAAATGAACAGAGATCGTGCGACAGCGGTCTGGCTGATAGGTTTCAAAACGTAAACCGCCGATAGGTAAGTCTGCCCGACTATCAGCAGGCATTCGCCCGATCAATCGTGACCAAATATGAGCGCAATCAGTAGACGTCGATGTAATCAAACGGCGGCTTCGGCCAGTTCTGCTTCAGCGCATTGAAAATCTGTGTAACCCAGACCTCGTCGCTGGCCGCGACATTGCCGACATAACCGGAACCCTTGGCCCAGGTCTCCAGGCGGAACAGCAGGCCATCGATGTCAGTGCCTCCCACCACCCCAGAAGATATGTAGGCAATTCCGGCCCTGGTTACACGCAACTGGGTATGCTCGTCATCACTGGCACTGGCGATCAGTTGACGCACGGCGGCCAGTGTCAGGTTCTCGGGGTTATTCAAATCGATCTGCACGCGGGGTCCCCCGGCAATTAAACAGGAGGACAGTGTCGCACAGCACCTGCTTCATGCCTAAGTAGCAGTGCCAAACCCCGCGCAAAATGATTAACTGCGCCGGTTAGAGCCGCGTTCCAGCGCATTGCCCAGCATTTCAATCCGTGAGACTTCCATGACCACCGTAACGCTCCAAGCCGACATCAAAGCCAAATGGCCCCAAGGACAAAGTTCCTACAGCCCAGGAAGCCCGGAGGAACTGGCAATCATCGGTATCGACCTGCTGGTCAAGGAACTCGGCACCCAGGCGGCACAGGCGTTCATCGGCCAGGTATTCGAAAAATACCCGGCCGATCACATGGGGGCACCAGACCCCCAGCGCGAATAAGAACCGGCTGGCGAACGTCGACCGGGTTACTTCAAGCGTGCCAGGCGCTCGGTGAGCAGATCGAAGAAGCCCTGGGCGTCGCCGTTCTCAACCCAGAACACATTTTTTGTCTGCTTCAGGCCGTCGTACCAATCAACGATGGTCTGGCCGAAGGTCGGGCCTTCGCGGCTGTCCACCACCATATTGGCCTGACGCCCTGTGAACAAGGACGGCTTGAGCAGATAGGCGATGACAGTGGCATCATGTACCGGGCCGCCCGGGATGCCGTAGTGTTCCATATCGCCCTTGACGTATTCATTGAGAATATCGCCGACGACCTTGCTCGCGTTGTTGTTGATGTCGGCGATCTTCTTCAGGCGCACCTCGCTGGTCAGCACCTTGTGGGTCACGTCCAGCGGCAGGTAGGTCAGCTTGACGCCACTCTTGAGCACAATCTCGGCTGCAATCGGATCGGCGAACAGGTTGAACTCGGCAACCGGGGTGATATTGCCGCCGTTGAAGTGCGCGCCCCCCATCACTACCACTTCCTTGATGCCTTGGGTGATTTCCGGGTCCTGGGTCAAGGCCAGCGCCAGGTTGGTCTGCGGACCGAGCATGGCAATGGTGATGCTGTGAGGCTTGGCCGCACGCAGGGTCTTGATCAGGTAATCAACGGCGCTGCCTTCGGCCAGGCCCTTTTTAGGCTCATGGACGGTGACGCCGGAAATACCTTCTTTGCCATGGATGTTCTCGGCATAGATCGGTGTGCGCAACAGCGGCTTGGGTGCGCCGGCGTACACCGGGATTTCTTCACGCCCGGCCCACTCGCGGGCCAGGCGCGCGTTACGCGAGGTCTTGTCCAGGCGCACGTTGCCGGCGACGGTGGTCAGTGCACGAATGTTCAATTCCTCCGGGGAAGCCATGGCGAAGAGCAAGGCCACCACGTCGTCGGCACCTGGGTCGGTGTCGATGATCAAGTCGATTTTTTCCGCCGCTTGGGCGCTGGCAGCAGTGAGTGCGGACAAAAGCAGGACACTCCGAAACAGGTTTTTCAGGGTTGGCAGACCACGTTGCATAAAACACTCCTTGTCGTTGGGAAACTCTAGAAGGTTACGCCGGAGACCAGCGCGATATTGCAGTAAGGCTGGCACTCGCCGGTACGCACGACAGCGCGCGCGCTACGGCTCAGTTGCTTGAATTGTTCATGGCTGAGCAGACGTCGCTCGCCGAGGGCGGCCTGTTCAGCCAAAGCGTTCAGCTCCGTCAGCGCGGGTGGCTGCTTGAGCAGGATTTCTTCCGCCAGCACGTGGCTTTCCACCTGCATTTCACTGAGCACGATACGCAAGGTGCTGATGAAGTCGGGAATGCCCTGGGTCAGCGCCAGGTCGATCAACTCGACCCCGGGCGGCACTGGCAGGCCGGCGTCGCCGATCACCAGGATGTCACCATGGCCCAGGGATGCGATCAACCGCGACAAGGCGATATTGAGCAGAGGCGTCTTTTTCATAAAAGCACAAAACCTTGAACGTCATGCAGCGTAGGAATGGAGGGTTGCGCACCAGCACGGGTGACTGACAAGGCTGCCGCGACCTGGCCGAAACGGATGGCCTCGGCTTCACTTTTGCCACTGGCCAGTGCTGCGGCAAAACCACCGACAAAGGTATCGCCGGCAGCGGTGGTATCCACCGCCTTGACCTTGGGCGCCACCAGGTGCTCAAAGCCCTGGCCATCGGCAAACAACGCACCTTGGGCACCCAGGGTAATAATGACTTTGCCAGCTCCCGCCTGGATCAACCGTGTCGCCGCGACCTTGGCACTGTCGAGGGAGTCGACTGTCACGCCGCTCAGTGCGCTGGCTTCGCTTTCGTTGGGAATCAGGTAGTCGACCGAGGCGTACCAGTCGGCGGGCAACGGGCCGCTGGCCGGCGCCGGGTTGAGGATCACGGTCTTGCCCAGTTCACGACCGCGCTTGAGGGTGTAGCCCACGGTATCCATCGGCACTTCCAGCTGGCAGATAATCACATCGGCAGCCTGCAGCACCGCATCGGACGCCTGCAGTGAGGCGGGTGTCAGCTCGCCGTTGCTGCCGGCAACGATCACAATCGCGTTCTGGCTGCTGTCGTCCACCACAATCAAGGCCACGCCACTGGAACCGTCCACGGTGCTCACCGCCTGGCAATCGATACCTTCCACCAGCAAGGCGCCACGCAGTTCAGTGCCATAGGCATCGCTACCGACACAGCCGATCATTGCCACATCCGCACCCAGTCGCGCCGAGGCCACGGCCTGGTTGGCGCCCTTGCCGCCAGGCACCGTGGAAAACGTCTGGCCGACCAGGGTCTCACCGGCACGGGGCAGCCGACTCGCGCGGGTGACCAGGTCCATGTTCAAGCTGCCTATTACCACTACTTTTGCTGGCATACATCAGTACTCATCAATTCGGTTCAGCGGTATTGGGCGAACACACCGGCGACGGGCGCCGTCGATTCACGCAACACGATGCTCGGCGTCACGATGCGTTGATCGATCGGCAGTTGGGGGGTTGCAATTCGTCGCAGTAAAAGTTCGGCCGCGGTCTCGCCCAGTTGCAGGATCGACTGCCCGACCGTGGTCAGCGCCGGGTACACGTAGCGGCCCATTTGAATGTCATCGAAACCGATCACCGACAGTTCACCGGGCACGCGGATATTGCGCTCCGCCGCCGCGCGCAACACGCCGAAGCCGATCATGTCGTTGCTGGCAAAAATCGCGCTGGGCGGGTTCTGCGCCAGCAATTGCACGGCAGCAGCATAACCGCCGGTGCTGGTGAAGTCGCTTTCCTGGATGCGATCGGCCACCACCGCCACACCGGCTTCATGGAGCGCACGCTGGTAACCCGCCAGGCGCATTTGCGCGACGCGGGTGTGGGCCGGGCCGCCGATGCAGGCGATGTCCCGATGCCCCAGCTCAAGCAAGTGCCGGGTCGCCAGGTAGGCGCCCTCCTCGTGGTCGATGCGTACCAGGTCGACATCGATGCCATCCAGAGCCCGGTCGACAATCACCATGGGCGTGCGCACGGCGCTCAAGCCTGCGGCGAGGCCGCTGTCATCACCGCCTACCGAAGTCACGATCAAGCCATCGACGCGCTTCTCCAGCAAAACCCGCAAATAGCTGCGTTGTTTTTCCGCGTTGTCGTCGGAGTTGCAGAGAATCACGCAGTAGCCGTTACGCTCACAATAATCCTCGATGCCCCGGGCCAGCTCGGCAAAATACGGGTTGAGGCTGTTGGGCACCAGCAATCCGATGGTGGCCGTGGTCTTGGCCTTGAGCGAACGCGCGACGGCACTGGGCACGTAGTCGAGCTGTTTGATCGCCGCTTCAACCTTGATCCGTACCGGCTCGCTCACCGGGCGCGTCTTGTTCACCACATGGGACACGGTGGTGTAGGAAATACCTGCAATCGCGGCCACATCCTTGATCGTTGCCATGGTTCAGCCTCGCCGACTGGCACGACGGCTGCGATAAGTATCCAGAACCACGGCGATCACGATCACGGCACCGGTGATGATGCGCTTGGTGGGCTCCGTGGCACCGATCTGCGCCAGGCCGGCGGCCAATACCGAAATAATCAACACACCGAAGAAGGTACTGATCACCGAACCACGCCCGCCCATCAGGCTGGTGCCGCCGATCACCACTGCGGCGATCACTTGCAGCTCGAGGCCGGCACCGGCATTCGGGTCTGCCGCTTCCAGGCGCGAAATCTGGAACAGCGCCGCCACACCGGCCAGCAGGCCCATAAGACTGAACACCAGAATCTTGTACGGCTTGGGATTGATCCCGGCCAGGCGTACGGCTTCTTCGTTGGTGCCGATACCGATCAGGTAACGACCGAATACGGTGCGGGTCAATACCAGCTGGGCGGCAATGATCACCAGCAAAGCGATGATAAACGACGGCGAAATGCCGAAGGCGACCGGGTTGGACAGCCAGGCAAACGAATCGCCGATATAGGCCGTGCGCGAGCCGGTCATCTGGTACGCGACGCCACGGGCCATTTCCAACACGCCGAGGGACACGATAAACGATGGAATGCGCCAGGCCACCGTGATCGAGCCGGTAATAGTGCCGGCCAACGCGGCGCAGCCCATGCCGAGCAAGGCAGCCGGCAAGACACTCCAGCCCCACCCGAGAATCGCCACGCTGACCGCCGATGCCGCCAACGCCAATACCGAGCCCACCGACAGGTCGATACCGCCGATGATCAGGATGAAGGTCATGCCCACCGCCAGCACCATCAGGTCAGGAATCTGGTTGGCCAGGGTGCTGAACGTGTCATAGGACAGGAAGTGATCACTGAGCACCGAAAACAGCGCGATCATCACCAGCAATGCACCGGCCAGCCCCAGGTAGGTGCCCAGGCCGTAGAAGTTGCCGCCGGTTTTACCGGGGGAAGTTGTTAGTTTCATGGGGTATCCCTAAGCACTGCGTCGTTGAGCAGCGCATCACGTTTCTGATAGCCGGCAAAGGCGGCGGCGAGCAATTCGTCCTGGGTCCAGCTGTCGCGCTCGAAGGTCTCCATCAAGCGCCCGGCGGACAGCACGCCGATGCGGTCGCAGATCAGCATGAGTTCACGCAGGTCGCTGGACACCACCACCAGCGCCTTGCCCTGGCGAGTCAATTCACCCAGCAAGGCATAAATATCGAACTTGGCACCGACATCAATGCCACGGGTGGGCTCGTCGAACAACATCACCGAGCAGTCGCGCTCCAGCCAGCGGCCGATCACCACTTTCTGCTGGTTGCCACCGGACAGTTCGGACACCAATTGCGCCGGGCTGGAACTGCGGATCCGCATGGCATCGATCTGGCGCTTGGCCAAGGCAGTTTCATCGCGGCTATTGACCAGGCCGCCAGCGGAAATTTCCGGCATGTTGCCCAGTGCGATATTCGCACTGATCGACTGGGTCAGCAGCAGCCCTTCGCCCTTGCGGTCCTCGGTGATCAGGGCAATGCCATGACCCACGGCATCCACCGGCGAGCGAATATTCACCACCTGGGCCGGCGAACCCAATGCCACAGTGCCGCTGTCGGCCAGGTCGGCACCGAAGATAAGCCGCAGTAACTCTGTACGACCGGCGCCGATCAGGCCGGAGATGCCATATATCTCACCGGCACGCACTTCAAAGGATACGTCGCGGACTTTGTCCGAGCGGGTCAGGCCCTTCACGGTCAGGGCTGGGCCGCCGATGTTGCGCGGCCCCAGGTCGATGTGTTCTCCCAGCTCCCGGCCCACCATCAAGGTGACCAGTTGTTCGCTGTTGTAATTGGCCATCGGCTCGACGCAGACCAGCTTGCCGTCGCGCAATACCGCAATGCGCTGGGCGACACGGGCCAGTTCTTCGAGCCGGTGCGAAATATAAATGATCGCCACGCCCCGGGCCTGCAGGCGGGTGATTTGCTCAAACAGCATCTCGACTTCGCGGGCCGTGAGCATCGCGGTGGGCTCGTCGAGGATCAGCACATGGCAGTCGCCGATCAGGTTGCGGGCGATCTCGACCATCTGTTGATGGCCGATGCCGAGGCTGCCGACCAGGGTGTCCGGGTCGATGGCGTCCAGGCCGACCTGGGCCATGGCCTCGATCGCGGCTTTGCGCAATTGCTTGCGGCTGATCCAGCCACAGTGGCTGGGCAGGTTATCCAGAAACAGGTTTTCGGCCACGGTCAGCGTCGGCAGCAGATTGAGTTCCTGCATGACCATGCGCACGCCCAACGCTTCAGCCTGGGTACGGCTGGCCGGACGGTAATCCTGCCCCTGGAATTGCATGTGCCCGGTGGTCGGGGTGACCAGCCCGCCGACGATCTTCGACAAGGTACTCTTGCCCGCGCCGTTTTCACCGGTCAGCGCCAGTACTTCACCACGGTTAAGCGTGAGGGTAATGTCGGCCAGAACCGGTTGGGCATAGGTCTTACCGATACCGCTGACCGAGAGGACAGCGTTCGGAGCGGAAGATGACATAGGAAAATCTCCAGGCGTCCGCCCAGGACGGGCGGACGCTGTTGGGTGCTGCCAGGATTACTTCTTGAGGACGAGTTCGACCGGGGTTTCGATCATGCCATCCTTGGCATCGACTTTCTCACCCTTGACCAGCTTGAGGGCGTTCTGGATACCGAACACCGCTTGCTGCGCAGCCGCCTGGTCGGCGGTCGCCAGCACACGACCGTCCTGCAGCATCGGCTTGATGGCGTCGATGTTGTCGTAACCCACCACCAGCACCTTACCGGCCTTGCCTGCAGCACGTACGGCGGAGACTGCGCCCAGGGCCATGTTGTCGTTACCGGCCAGCAGCGCCTTGAGGTCCGGGTGTTCGCTCAGCATGGCCGAGGCCACTTTCTGGCCCTGGTCAATTTCCCAGTTGCCGGATTGGGTGGAAACGATCTTCATACCGGCAGCGTCCATCGCATCCTTGAAGCCCGCGGTGCGCTGCTGGGCGTTGGTGGTGGTCGGTACGCCTTCGATAATGCCGACCTTGTCGCCGGCAGCCAGTTGCTTGGCCAGGTAGTCGCCCACCAGTTTGGCGCCTTTGCGGTTGTCGGGGCCGACGAAGGGAATATCGAGGTTTTTGCTTTTCAGCACGTCCGGGTCCAGGCGGTTATCGATGTTGACGATCTTGATCCCGGCTTTAGAGGCATCCTCCAGCACTTTTACCAGTGCCTTGGAGTCAGCAGGCGCGATAACGATGGCATTGACCTTGGCCAGGATCATCTGCTTGACGATACCGATTTGCGCGCTGGTATCGGTTTCGTCCTTGATGCCGTTGGTGATCATGTCGAAATCGGCGGCGTGGTCTTTCTGATACGCCTTGGCACCGTCCTGCATGGTCACGAAAAATTCGTTGGCGAGGGATTTCATCACCAGGCCGACCTTGGGTTTGGCGGCAGCGTCATCAGCGAATGCAGGGGAGAAAGGTAAGGCGGCGGATGCGGCAGCAAGCACAGCGACAGCAAGAAGACGTCCAGCGAATGGCAGCTTCATGGGTTCACTCCGATCTTATGATTATTGTGAGCAACGCGTGCACCGAAGTGTGCTTCGGCGGCCCTCCCACCCGGGTGGCTGATACGAGCTGACAGGAGACTCTAATCAAGGGTCTCATGAAACATCTCGCAAACGTTTGCGTTAGCCAAACTATGAGAACCTTGTCGAGATTTGTCAACGGTAGAACATGGCCTTTCATGCAAGACCTCCAGCCCCGGCTCTCCCGTCCTGCGAAGGCCGCTCTTAAACATCTGCCACGTTCGGTCGTTCTCTGAAACGACAGGTTTTGGCGCGGCACTCAGGATTCTTTCGTCATAACTTTCGGACAACCGAACGCCACACCTCAGGTTGTTCGGAAAGCCGGACATCCAGCAAGCAAAACCTCATCGCTCAATCACTAAAAATTTATATATATCAACAAGTTAATTTATATGCTCGAATATATTCGGCATGGTACAGATCCTGCTCCTACACAGCGCCTGGAGGCATTCAGCAATGCCCAGGTGTTCTAGATGAACCTGCTACAGCACTCATCAAAAACCAGAGAGAAAAATAATGAAATCTGCATTGAAGAACTTTGTTCCGGGGGCGTTGGCCCTTCTGCTGCTATTCCCCGTTGCCGCCCAGGCAAAGGAGGTTGAATCCAAGACCAAACTGTCCAACGTGGTGATCCTCGCCACCGGCGGCACCATTGCCGGCGCCGGCGCCAGCGCCGCCAACAGTGCGACGTACCAGGCTGCCAAAGTCGGTATCGAGCAATTGATCGCCGGTGTTCCTGAGCTTAGCCAGATCGCCAATGTGCGTGGCGAGCAAGTGATGCAAATTGCGTCCGAAAGCATCAACAACGAGAACCTGCTGCAACTGGGTCGCCGCGTCGCCGAACTGGCCGACAGCAAGGACGTGGACGGCATCGTGATCACCCACGGTACCGACACCCTGGAAGAGACCGCCTACTTCTTGAACCTGGTGGAAAAAACCGACAAGCCTATCGTGGTGGTCGGCTCCATGCGCCCAGGCACCGCCATGTCGGCCGACGGCATGCTCAACCTGTACAACGCCGTCGCCGTGGCCGGCAGCAAGGATGCACGCGGCAAAGGCGTACTGGTGACCATGAACGACGAGATCCAATCGGGTCGCGACGTCAGCAAGATGATCAATATCAAGACCGAAGCCTTCAAGAGCCCATGGGGCCCGCTGGGCATGGTCGTTGAAGGCAAGTCCTACTGGTTCCGCCTGCCGGCCAAGCGTCACACCATGGACTCGGAGTTCGACATCAAGAACATCAAGAGCCTGCCCGATGTTGAAATCGCCTACGGCTACGGCAACGTGAGCGACACCGCCTACAAGGCACTGGCCCAGGCTGGCGCCAAAGCCATCATCCACGCCGGCACCGGCAATGGTTCGGTGTCGTCCAAAGTGGTTCCTGCGCTGGTGGAATTGCGCAAACAAGGTGTGCAAATCATCCGTTCTTCCCACGTAAATGCCGGGGGCATGGTGCTGCGTAATGCCGAACAGCCGGACGACAAATACGACTGGGTCGCCGCCCTCGACCTGAACCCGCAGAAAGCGCGGATTCTGGCAATGGTCGCCCTGACCAAGACCCAGGACAGCAAAGAACTGCAACGGATGTTCTGGGAATATTGATTCCTGCTGACATCTCTGTAGGGGCGGGTTTACCCGCCTCTACCTCCTGCGTAAATCCCGCAACCAACACCTCCCCGCCTTACATCAACTCGCCTAAATTGCCGTCAGACGAACTTATTGAATTTTAAGCAGTTGCGAAATTGCCTACAGTTAAATACTGTATGCACGTACAGCTTATTAAGGAACACTCCGTGGCAAAGTCCTCTTCCGCAGCCCTAACCCCACCTGATGCCTACGAACGCCTGGCCATTCGTGTGCAAAAGATCATCAACTCCACCAACGCCCAAAAAGCCAAGGCAGCCTTGATCTTCCGCTTGCCGGACGAGCCAGAAGACGAGTGGCAGCGCTTGCTGGAGGAAATCGCGGAGAACGACAACGTCACCCTCGCCTATCGGGATGACGGCGGCGTGCAGATTTTCTGGGTTGTGCCGAAGGAAGATTGATTCAATGAGTGCCCGTTTTATTGCAGTGTGCTGCCTGCTTTTTGCTGTCACTGCCCATGCCCAGGCGCCCCGAACCTTCAGCGAAGCCAAAAAGGTCGCCTGGAAGCTGTACGCGCCACAATCCACCGAGTTCTATTGCGGCTGCAAATACACCGGCAACCGCGTTGACCTGAAAGCCTGCGGCTACATCCCACGCAAAAACGCCAACCGTGCTGCGCGCATCGAGTGGGAGCACATTGTTCCGGCCTGGCAGATCGGACATCAGCGCCAGTGCTGGCAGGACGGTGGACGCAAGAACTGCACCCGCCATGACGACGTATTCAAGCGTGCCGAAGCGGATCTGCACAACCTGGTGCCGAGCATCGGCGAGGTCAATGGAGATCGAAGTAACTTCAGTTTTGGCTGGCTGCCGGTGCAAAGCGGGCAGTACGGTTCGTGCCTGACCCAGGTGGATTTCAAGGCCAAGAAGGTCATGCCGCGCCCGTCCATTCGCGGGATGATCGCACGCACGTATTTCTACATGAGCAAGCAGTACGGCTTGCGCCTGTCGAAACAGGATCGCCAGTTGTACGAAGCCTGGAACAAGACCTATCCGGTACAAGCCTGGGAGCGCCAGCGGAACCAAACGGTGGCGTGCGTGATGGGGCGCGGCAATGAGTTTGTCGGCCCGGTTAACCTGAAAGCCTGCGGTTGAACAGGGGCGGCAATGCCGCCCAATCAGCGGTTACTGCGCGGCCTTGTGCTCGATGATCTCGGACACCGTGTCGGTTTTCTTGGCCCGCGCCATCTTCTCGTTGAGCAGCGTCTGCTTGGCCTCGGCCTCGGCCCTGGTTGCAAATGGCCCCAGCAGCACTTCGTCCTTGCCGTCGACCTTCACGATGTAAAAACTGAACCCGTGTTCGAGCAACCAGGCGGTCAGGTCGGTGATTGCCTGCAGCTTGTGGTCCGGCGGGCCTACTCGCAGGTCCCATTCCTGGGCAGCAATCGCGCCGGTTTGTGGCTGGCTTTCGGTTACGGCAGGCTTGGCCTTGGGGGCATCGACGCTTTTGCCTTCACCGCAACCGGCCAATGCCAACACCGCAATTGCCATCGCTACTTTACGCACTGCCCTGCTCCTTCAACGGATAAAGAGGCGACTTTATCATTCACTGTCTATTCTGGCCGTCATAAACGTTGGCTTAAACAATGCGAATGATGTATCCCAGACCTGTATGATGCCGCCATGGGAATTAATGTCGCCTCTATGCGTCCTAAAAGAGGCAGTCACAGGGACGCGCTTAGCAGTAAGCTACACACATACGACACCTGCCCTGTCTGAACATGTGTCCTTAAAAGTAATCAAGGAGAAGTCCATGCTTATACTCACCCGCAAAGTCGGTGAAAGCATAAACATCGGTGATGACATTACGATCACCATCCTGGGCGTCAGCGGCCAGCAAGTACGAATCGGCATCAACGCACCCAAGGATGTTGCCGTGCATCGCGAGGAGATTTACCAGCGCATCCAGGCCGGTCTGTCCGCTCCGGACAAAAACCAGACGCCTTGAAGCGCCCTCAGTAGCCAGCCCTTTCGTTCACTGTAACGGCTGGCGAAAACCTCTTTGGTCTGCTTTTGTCTCTGTTGCGCGAAGCGCTTTTTGCCGCATGCCCATCCATGCATCAAGATGAAACTATCTTCACGCCTGGAACTTATTACACCCTTTGCAACCGAATCCTCTGACTGATGTCCCGCCATCCGTGTGCACTTAGGAGCACGTCGATGCTGCCAGGCAATGCCCAGCCATTTTTCTCCAGATCCTGGATGATCGCCCTACTGACGGGGCTGGTCTTTGTCGGCTTGGAATATGGCCTGAAGCTTGAAATAGAGGGCGCCGAAGCGCCCCGTTCGCGGCTGGACCTGGTACTCCTGCTGTGTGGCTACCTGTTCATGTTCTGCCTCAAGCCCATCCAGATGGCCGTGCAGCGCAAGTTGTGCCAACGCATCGTGCGCAAAACCGTACGCTGACGCCCACCCCCGATTCGCTTTCAGATCGCTGGTATTTACAGCCTCGCAGCAGGACCTATCCTTGGGTGTGTTTGCACAGTCAGTAGAAGGTGCCGGTACAGATGGACACGCTCACTAAAACCCAAATCGAATCTGAATTGGCAGCCCGCCTGCCCAGCTACACGGTCACCTGTACTCTGCACGCCGACGGCACCCTCTCGGCCGTGCTCAGCGGTCCGGAGACCGACCACTTCGCGATCACCGGAATCGTGCGCGCGCATTATCGCGGTGCCGAAGCGATTGCCCGGCTCGCCAACGAGATTCTCAGGGAGATGGTGCTGTCACGCCAAGGCATGCGCAGTGATCGAATGCAGGCGTCGCCTGATCCAGCCACCCGCGAAACAGGCCGAGTCCGGTAGCCGGCTCGGCCTTGCTGCGTCAGCCCGTCGCGCGCGCCAAGTACAGCAAGCCATCAGCGCTGCGTTGCACCTGCAGCTGTTCATACCCATCGATCGAAGGATGCTCCGTCGCCATGGGCTTGAGGTGCGTCGAGGTCACGACCATCACATCCGCGCCAGCCGCCTCCCCTGCACGGATCCCCACCGTCGCATCCTCAAACACCAGGCAATCCTGCGTCGACACCCCCAGGCGCTGCGCACCGAGCACATAACAGGCAGGGTTCGGCTTGCCGATAGCCACGTCTTCAGCCGTGACCAGCACCGCTGGCGGTGTAATACCTGCCGCTTGCAGTCGACGCAACGCCAGTTCCCTGGGTGCAGAGGTGACCAGCGCCCACTGATCGCCGGGCAAGCGGTTCAGAAACTCGACGGCACCGGCAATCGCAACGACACCTTGCACATCATTGATTTCAGCCTCGGTAATCCACTGCGCTTCAACCTCCGGGTCGACGCCGGGCAAGGCCTGGCGCGTGATGGTGTCGATCGCCCGGGCGCCATGGATCGTGGCCAGGAACGTCGCCACCTCCAGCCCATGGCGTTCAGCCCAGATGCTCCATACCCGCTCGGCGGCGGCAATCGAATTGAGCAGAGTCCCATCCATATCGAACAGAAAGGCGCGGTAAGGGCGGGTAAATACGGCTGAACCTCGGATGGACACTGCGGGGTTTCCTCGTGAGCTGAAACGAATAATCGACGCAATGCAATCTACGGATCACCTGGCGGCTTGTAAACGCCAACGACGCCGGCAATAACACGGCGGCGTCGAGCGCCATGCGGGCGACACCGCCAGCTCAATCGAGGGCGCCATTGAGGACTTCGTAGATGATGCCCGTCGCGATGGCCACCAGTATCAAGTCGGTGCCCGCCTGCTGCCACTCGTACCCATCGTAATGGGGCAAGCGGCCCAACAAACGCCCGTCCAGTTTCTTGGCAATGCCCGGCGGCAGCGGCTTGCCGCGGGCCAGGTTCTTCTGGATGCCAGGCGGCAAGGCGGGCCCCGGGCTCCAGTAGTCGCGATAACCGCCCAACACATTCAGCACGCTGCCACGGTCTACACTGGGGCCGCGACTGCCTGCTGCACCCTTGCCCTTGGGCTTGTCATGCCCCTGTCCGCCGTGACCATTGCCTTTATCGTTGCCTTGCCCCTTGCCATTGCCTGGATCAGCCAGGGCCATACCGCCAGCGGCAAACAACACAAGCGAAAGCGCAACAGACACGAATTTCGGGCACTTGATCATGGCGATTATCCAACACAGGAATGTAGCTGAACTGTAGTCGAGGTTATCGCACCCGTGGGACGTCAACTCACCTGACCGCCCACTTCCAGCACATCCACCGGGGTATTCCACGCCGTCGACACCGCGGTGCGCAGCCCATCGACCAGGCCCGCTCCCAGCTGGTTCGGCACGTGGATAAAACCACTGCGTACACCGGTGCCCGCGAGTTCGTGCTGCAAGCGGTAGAACACCTGGTTGCACACGAATGTGCCCGCCGTCTGCGATACCGACACCGCAATCCCTGCCTCGCGCACCGCCCTGGCCATGGCCTTGATCGGCAGCGTCGAAAAGTACGCCGCCGGGCCGCCGACCACCACCGCCGTGTCGATGGGTTGCTCCCCCAGATTATCGGGGATGCGTGCATCGTTGACGTTGATCGCCACCCGCTCGATGGATATTTCGCTGCGCCCGGGGGCCAACCCAGTGGCGATGACCATCGCCGGACGCAGTTCACTGATCAGTTGGAGCAGGCATTCACCCGCCGTGGCAAACGCACAGGGCAATCGGCGCGCAACAATGCGCACATCATCGTCGAGTTGCACGCCATCCAACTGGCGCACCGCTTCCCAGGAAGGATTCACCAGGTCTTGATCAAAGGGCTCGAACCCCGTCAGCAATACAGTTCGCATCGTCGCCTCACATCAACACATAAAGCAGGACAATATTGACCACCAGCATCATCAACGCGGTCGGCAGTTGCGCCTTGATCACCGCGTTCTTGTCCGGCAACTCCAGCAACGCCGCCGGCACGATATTGAAGTTGGCCGCCATCGGCGTCATCAGCGTACCGCAGTAGCCGGAGAACATACCGATGGCGGCCATCACCGCCGGGTTACCGCCGTAGATACCCACCAGCACCGGCACGCCGACGCCCCCGGTCATCACCGGGAACGCCGCGAAGCCATTGCCCATGATCACCGTAAACAGCGCCATGCCCAACACGTACACCATGACCGCCACCAACTTGAAATCCAGGTTGATGTAGGTGGTGGTGACATGGGCGACAGCCGTGCCGACACCGGCTTCATTGAACAGCAGGCCAAGCATCGCCAGCATCTGCGGCAGCACCATGGCCCAGCCCAGGGCCTCGGTGAGTCGCCGGGATTCGCGCAAGGCTTGCACCGGGGTATCACGGGTCAGCCAGCACGCCAGGCCGAGGGCGATCAGGCAGCCGATGCCGAGGGACACGAAGGTGGTGTTTTTCGGATCCAGCAGCGGTACCCCGCCAAT
The DNA here is from genome assembly GCF_900067035.1 of Pseudomonas sp. 1 R 17. Taxonomy (NCBI): domain Bacteria; kingdom Pseudomonadati; phylum Pseudomonadota; class Gammaproteobacteria; order Pseudomonadales; family Pseudomonadaceae; genus Pseudomonas; species Pseudomonas sp. 1 R 17. The sequence goes on along the minus strand of NZ_FKLB01000057.1, from coordinate 16,162 downwards.
CTGGGTGTGCTTGAGCAAGACCGAACCGATCACGGTGGTCAGGGGGATCGCCAGCGCCGGGATAAACAGCTTGTGCCCGAGGCGGCCGGCACTGGCGCGCGAAGCCTTGTCATGCAACTCAGCATGGGTGCCACGGCCGACGCCGCCCAGGCCGGCGATCAGCGCCATCACCACCACTCCCGCACCGACCACCACCGAGGGCAGGCGCTCCCCCACCAGGAACGGGATGGCGAACAGCAGCCAGAACAGTGCGCTGGACCAGCGCTTGGGATGGGTTCGATCCAACAGGATCATGCCGGCGGTGATCAGCAGCAGGACCCCGGCGAGCCAGTACAGGTATTGGATAGAGATGATCATAGCGCGGCCTCCACAGGGGTCGCGGCGGTCGTCATCTCGCGGGTCAGTCTTCGGTCAAACCGATGAAGTCGGAGCGCGTGAATGATAAAGGCGCAAATCGCCGTAGGAATACCCCACACCGCAATGTGCAGCGGCTCCACATCAATCCCCGAACCGAGCAGGAAGGTATGCATCAACGCAATCGCACCAAAGGCGACGAAGATGTCCTCACCAAAAAACAGGCCGACGTTATCGGTGGCGGCGCACATGGCCAACACCTTGTGACGCAGTTTGTCCGGCAGTTTGCCGTAGCGCTTTTCCGCCGCGCCTTCGGCCATCGGGGCCAGTAGCGGGCGCACCATCTGCGGGTGCCCGCCGAGGCTGGTCAAGCCCATGGCTGCAGTGGATTCGCGTACAAACAGATAGATGATCAGCAGGCGTCCGACCGTGGCGCGCTCAAACCGCGCAATCCAGTTCTGCGCGTGCAGGCGCAAGCCGTGGCGCTCCAGCAAACCGATGACGGCGAGGGGCAACAACAGGATCAATTGCAGGGCGCGAGTCTGTAGGAAACCATCCCCCATAGTGGCGAGGATTTTCTCCAGCGGGAAGTGGGCAGCGAGCCCGGTGGCGATAGCTGCGGCGGTGACCACCAACAGCGGATTGAAACGCAAAACAAAGCCAACCACGATCACAAGTACGCCGATCAACGGCCATAAGTTCACAACAGTTTGCATGGCGGAGAGGTCCTTAAGTGCGCGCTGCGGCGCCATTACAGCAGGATGTGAACAAAGGGTTCACAGCAGGAAGTGGCGTGCAGTCGGCTCGGTTTTTTATTGTTGGCCCGTCAGGGCGAGCGTCAGTGGCGGCAACTGTGCTGCCTGGGAGCGGGAGGTGTCCAACAAGAAAAATTGTTGCTGCAAACCAATAAATTTTGTGGGTAATTGAGTAGTCCACAAGTAACAAGACGTGGACAAACCATGAAGGATTCGCTCATCTTAACGCCGCCCGTTTATCGTGCGCGGCGCATCAGGCAGTTGGTCGGCCTTCTTCATCAAACCGTTCACTGAAAAAGGGCAGCACCGGTGAGCTCAGCCACTCCAGATTCCGCCGCGCAAAACCGCCTCAGCCTACAAACCAGTCTGATCGCCCTGGTGGTCGCCGTGACCTTCTTCATGGAGAACCTCGACGCCACGGTTATCGCCACCGCGCTGCCAACCATGGCATCGGCCTTTGGCGTGACACCGGTCGACATGAACATCGGCATCACTGCCTATATCCTCGCCGTGGCGATCTTCATACCGCTGTCCAGCTGGGTCGCCGACCGCTTTGGTGCGCGCCGGGTATTCGCTGGCGCAATCACCCTGTTCACCCTCGCTTCGCTGCTCTGCGGGCTCAGCCAAAGTATCGAGATGTTCGTGTTCGCCCGCGTCCTGCAGGGCATCGGCGGCGCATTGATGGTGCCCGTGGGGCGCCTGGCCGTGCTGCGTAATACGGATAAGAAAGACTTGGTGAAAATGATCGCGATCATTACCTGGCCCGGCCTGGTCGCGCCGATTCTGGGGCCGCTGGTCGGCGGCTTGATCGTGACGCATGCATCGTGGCCATGGATCTTCTACGTGAATCTGCCGCTGGGTGCGCTGGCATTGGCCGCCGCACTATGGCTTGTACCGGAAGACCGTGAAGCCAGCGTGCGCCAGTTCGATGCCAAGGGTTTTGTACTGCTGGCAGGCGCCTGTGTGGCCCTGCTGGGCGGGCTGGAATGGCTGGGTAACCAGACCGGTGAACGCCTTATTCCAGGCGCCGTGCTGGTCGCGGCAGGCATCGCGCTGGCAGTGTGGGCCGTGCACCATTGCCGCCATGCCAGCGACCCGTTATTGCCGCTCGAGACCCTGTCCATCGATACATTTCGTGTGAGCATCTATGGCGGCTCGCTGTTTCGCCTGGCCATCAGCGCCCTGCCGTTCCTGCTGCCGCTGCTGTTTCAAGTCGCCTTTGGCTTGTCCCCGGTGGACGCAGGCTTGCTGGTGCTGGCGGTATTCGCTGGCAATCTGGCGATGAAGCCGTTCACCACGGCCATCATGCGCCGCTATGGGTTTCGCCGGGTCTTGCTGGTGAACGGGATAATCGGCGTGGTGTCGATAGCCGCTTGCGCGCTTTTCACGGTGCAGACCCCATTTGTGCTGATCGCGGCCGTGTTATTTGTGGGAGGGTTGTCCCGCTCGATGCAGTTCACCTGCTACAACTCGATCGGCTTCGCGGATGTGCCCAAACCGCGCATGAGTGAGGCCTCGGCACTGTTCAGCCTGTCATTCCAGCTGGCCATGGGGATGGGCGTAACGGTGGCGGCGCTGCTGCTACGAGCATCCATGACCCTGCAGGGGCATGAGATGCAGGCACAGGTCGGGGATTTTCGCGTGGCGTTCGTCGGCGTGGCGCTGCTGGGAGCGTGGGCGCTGGTGGATGTGTATCGCTTGACGGTGGGAGCGGGAGAAAGTGTGTTGAATCGACAGTGAAGGCTGCGACTCAACACACTGTTGCCAGTATCAGGCGGTGGTACTAACCATCGAACCCGACGTGCTGTTGCCCTCATCGGTGACTGCCTGCAACAGTGCGGAAGTCACTGTCTGCAACGCCGCCGCAGTGCCGGCGATCTGCATCTGCGCCGCCGCTACTGCCGCCGCTTTGGCTTCTGCACTCTGGTTGCTGGACTGAGCTTTCTGCAAGGCTTGCTGCTGCGCTTGAAGCTGCTTTTGCAACTGCTCGATCTGCTTCTTCAACTCTTTGACGGTATCGGACTCCTTCGAGAGCGAGGAGGCTTGGCCACCGCCACCGCCACTTACACCTGCCGCACCATTGGAATCAGCGTGCATGTTGACGGTCGTGCCGCCTGCGCTGCTTGTGCTTTCTTTGGTCGCGGCAGCCGTCGAGCTGACAGTGCTTGGAGTGCTTGCTACGGAGGCGGTAGTGCTGATGTTGATAAGCATGCCAAGTGTCCGAGAGTAAGAGATTTGCGATCTCTATCGGCCTGGGTGTCGATTACTTTAGGCGGGGGGTGGGAAGATTTTCGGGTAGTAATAAATCGCATGAACAAAAAAGGGCCCACCTTTCGGTGAGCCCTTCTAGACCGCCCAGCAGAGCGGATTTTGTTTGGTAGGCGCGATTGGACTCGAACCAACGACCCCCACCATGTCAAGGTGGTGCTCTAACCAACTGAGCTACGTGCCTGCTGTGAGGCGGCATTCTACGGAATTCCGGAGGGGTGTCAACATCTTTTTTGCAGCTAACCCTATGAATATGCGAATTATTTATTTGCAGCCGGCGCACCGCACTTTTTGGGGTGGCTGGCAGGCAATTTTCAACTCAGGTAGGATCAGGGCACTCGTAAAAAATATAAAACAGAGGTTCCAGGATGGCGAACACCCCCTACCCCCAGTCGTATTACGCCGCTTCCGCAAATGCCGTTCCGCCACGCCCAATGTTGCAAGGCGACGTCGAAACCGATGTGTGCGTGATCGGTGCCGGCTACACTGGCCTGTCCAGCGCGCTGTTCCTGCTGGAGAACGGTTTTCGCGTGACGGTACTGGAAGCCGCCAAGGTGGGTTTTGGCGCGTCAGGCCGCAATGGCGGGCAGATCGTCAACAGCTACAGCCGTGACATTGATGTGATCGAGCGCAGCGTCGGCCCGCAACAGGCGCAGTTGCTGGGGCAGATGGCGTTCGAGGGTGGCAGGATCATTCGCGAGCGTGTGGCCAAATACCAGATCCAGTGCGACCTGAAGGACGGCGGCGTGTTCGCGGCACTCAACAGCAAGCACATGGGCCATCTGGAGTCGCAGAAGCGCTTGTGGGAGCGCTACGGCCATACACAGCTGGAGTTGCTGGACGAGCGCCGCATTCGTGAGGTCGTGGCCTGTGACAACTATGTCGGCGGACTGCTGGACATGAGTGGCGGCCATATCCACCCACTCAACCTGGCACTCGGTGAAGCCGCCGCCGTGGAGTCCCTGGGCGGGACGATCTACGAACAATCGGCGGCGGTGCGCATCGAGCGTGGCGCCAACCCGGTGGTCCATACGGCAGAAGGTAAAGTCAGGGCCAAGTTCATCATCGTCGCGGGCAATGCCTACCTGGGCAACCTGGTGCCGGAGCTGGCGGCCAAGTCGATGCCCTGTGGCACCCAGGTGATCACGACGGCGCCACTCGGGGATGAGCTGGCCAGGACACTCCTGCCGCAGGATTACTGCGTAGAGGACTGCAACTACCTGCTCGACTACTATCGCCTCACCAGTGACAAGCGCCTGATCTTCGGCGGCGGCGTGGTGTATGGCGCGCGCGACCCGGCGAACATCGAAGCAATCATCCGCCCGAAGATGCTCAAGGCCTTCCCGCAACTCAAGGATGTGAAGATCGACTACGCCTGGACCGGCAACTTCCTGCTGACCCTGTCGCGCTTGCCGCAGGTTGGTCGCCTGGGCGACAACATCTACTACTCACAAGGCTGCAGCGGCCATGGCGTGACGTACACCCACCTGGCGGGCAAGGTGCTGGCGGAAGCGCTGAGAGGCCAGGCAGAGCGCTTCGATGCGTTTGCCGACCTGCCGCACTACCCATTCCCGGGCGGGCAACTGTTGCGCACACCGTTTGCGGCACTGGGAGCTTGGTACTACGGGCTGCGGGATAAGCTGGGCTTCTGACAAATCAATGGGGGCCGGTTCGCCGGCTCCCGCAAAAAATTGCCAAATTGCAGACACAAAAAACCCCGGTCTTTCGACCAGGGTCTTTGCTATCGGATCAAAGTAGCCAGTGGCTTTCTTTGTGCTTCAAGGCGTTCAGCGGTCCTTGAGGCAGATATGGCGCAGCGGACGGGACTCGAACCCGCGACCCCCGGCGTGACAGGCCGGTATTCTAACCGACTGAACTACCGCTGCGTATCGCTTGACCGGCTGAGCAAACCGCCTCAACCGTCTTTGAACATCTGATTGATCAGCTTGGCTGTTCAACCTCAAGCCCGATAAATCGAACCTGGAAAATATGGCGCAGCGGACGGGACTCGAACCCGCGACCCCCGGCGTGACAGGCCGGTATTCTAACCGACTGAACTACCGCTGCGCGTCGGTGCAACCTTTAACGTTGCGTCCTGCCCGAAGGCAAAACTCTCAAGAAGTGGTGGGTGATGACGGGATCGAACCGCCGACCCTCTGCTTGTAAGGCAGATGCTCTCCCAGCTGAGCTAATCACCCTTTGCTTCGTTGAGGCCGCGAAATTTACGCAGGTAGCGGACCTAAGTCAATAGCCTGCTTGAAGTTTTTCTGAAAAAGACAAAATGGCTTCAAGACGGCTACCCGTCCTACTCGCTGTAAATCATCTTCTTGCTCATGCCACCGTCCACCACAAACTCTTGCCCGGTGACAAACCCGGCCTGGCGCGACAGCAACCACGCCACCATCGCTGCCACGTCCTCTACCGTACCCACCCTGCCCGCCGGATGCTGGGCATGATCGGCATCGGTCAAAGGCTCGGCACGCCGCGCAGCTGGATCACGGGCATCAATCCAGCCAGGACTGACCGCATTCACCCGCACTTCCGGCCCGAGGCTGATCGCCAAGGCGTGAGTAAGGGCCAACAGGCCACCCTTGCTCGCCGCATAAGCCTCGGTATCCGGCTCCGACTGACGAGCCCGGGTCGACGCCAGGTTGACGATGGCGCCGCCGTGGGCACGCAGGTAAGGCGCACAGTGCTTGGCCAGCAACATCGGCCCACTGAGGTTAACGGCCAGCACGCGATTCCAGTAAGCCAGGTCAAGGCTTTCCAGGGTGATGTTGTGCGGGTCGGCCACCGCAGCGTTACAGACCAACGCGTCCAGGCGACCGAATTGCCCCAGGACTTCGGCGACTCCCTGGGCCACCTGTTTCTCGTCAGCCACGTCCATGGTGATAAACCAGGCGTTTTCGCCCAGCACCTTGGACACCTTGGAACCGCGCTCGCGGTCGAGGTCGGTCAAGACCACCTGCCAGCCTTCGCTGATCAGCCACGCCGCAATCCCGAGACCAATACCCCGCGCCGCGCCCGTCACCAGGGCGACGCGCCCATTACTGGCCGCCGCGGCCTCCAGGGACCACTCGATCACAAGGCAGCCAGCCCGCGAGCCAGGTCAGCCTGCAGATCCGTGACATCTTCCAGGCCGACCGCGATGCGGATCAGGCTGTCCCGGATACCGGCCGCCTCACGCTCCTGCGGCGCCAGGCGTCCGTGGGACGTGGTGCTCGGATGGGTAATGGTGGTCTTGCTGTCGCCCAGGTTGGCCGTGATGGAGATCAGGCGCGTCGCATCGATAAAGCGCCAGGCGCCCTCTTTGCCGCCCTTCACTTCGAAACTTACCACGGCGCCGAAACCACGTTGCTGGCGCTGGGCCAATGCGTGCTGCGGGTGGCTCTTGAGGCCGGCGTAATGCACTTTTTCGATACCGTCCTGCTGCTCCAGCCACTCGGCCAGGGCCTGGGCGTTGGCGCAATGGGCCTTCATGCGCAGGCTGAGGGTTTCCAGGCCCTTGAGGAAGATCCAGGCGTTGAACGGGCTCAGGGTCGGGCCGGCGGTGCGCAGGAAGCCCACCACCTCCTTCATCTGCTCGCTGCGACCGGCAACCACGCCGCCCATGCAACGGCCCTGGCCATCGATAAACTTGGTGGCCGAGTGCACCACAATGTCTGCGCCCAGCTTCAGCGGCTGCTGCAAGGCAGGCGTGCAGAAACAGTTGTCGACCACCAGCATCGCGCCTTTGGCGTGAGCCACTTCGGACAACGCGGCGATATCCACCAACTCGGCCAACGGATTGGACGGCGACTCGACGAACAGCAGCTTGGTGTTGGACTTGATTGCCGCACCCCACCCGGACAGATCCGCCAGGGGCACGTAGTCCACTTCGATACCGAAGCGCTTGAAATACTTCTCGAACAGGCTGATGGTCGAACCGAACACGCTGCGCGACACCAGCACGTGGTCGCCGGCACTGCACAGGCTCATCACCACCGCCAGGATCGCCGCCATGCCGGTGGCCGTTGCCACCGCCTGCTCTGCGCCTTCCAGGGCCGCAATACGCTCTTCGAACGCGCGCACAGTCGGGTTGGTGTAGCGGGAATAAACGTTACCCGGCACTTCGCCAGCAAAGCGCGCCGCGGCGTCGGCCGCTGTGCGGAACACGTAGCTGGAGGTGAAGAACATCGGGTCACCGTGCTCACCTTCCGGGGTACGGTGCTGGCCGGCGCGCACAGCCAGGGTATCGAAAGCTACGCCATCGAGGTCGCTGTCCAAGCGACCGGCATCCCATTCCTGACTCATGCTGCGACTCCTTACTCAATTCTTTATTTAAGATACAAAACCGGCCCCTCAGGGCCGGTGTCTACTCAGTTGTTGTACAGATCGATGATCGCGCTGACCGCCTGGGTCTTGATCTTCGACGAGTCGTTACGCGCCTGCTCGATCTTGTTCAGGTAGGCCTCGTCGACGTCACCGGTCACGTACTTGCCGTCGAACACGGCGCAGTCGAACTGCTCGATCTTGATCTTGCCACCGCCGACCGCTTCGATCAGGTCCGGCAGGTCCTGGTAGATCAGCCAATCGGCGCCGATCAGGTCGGCCACGTCCTGGGTCGTGCGGTTGTGGGCGATCAGTTCGTGGGCGCTCGGCATGTCGATACCGTACACGTTCGGGTAACGCACGGCAGGCGCTGCGGAACAGAAGTACACGTTCTTCGCACCGGCCTCACGGGCCATCTGGATGATTTGCTTGCAGGTGGTGCCGCGTACGATGGAGTCGTCCACCAGCATCACGTTCTTGCCGCGAAATTCCAGTTCGATGGCGTTGAGCTTCTGGCGCACCGACTTCTTGCGCGCCGCCTGGCCCGGCATGATGAAGGTGCGACCGATGTAACGGTTCTTCACGAAGCCTTCGCGGAACTTGACGCCCAGGTGGTTGGCCAATTCCAGCGCAGCAGTACGGCTGGTGTCCGGGATCGGGATCACCACGTCGATGTCGTGCTCGGGACGCTCGCGCAGGATCTTGTCGGCCAGCTTCTCGCCCATGCGCAGGCGCGCCTTGTACACCGACACGCCATCGATGATCGAATCCGGACGCGCCAGGTAGACGTGTTCGAAGATGCACGGGGTGAGTTTCGGCGCGACAGCGCACTGACGGGTGTGCAGTTTGCCGTCTTCGGTGATGTACACCGCTTCGCCCGGCGCGAGGTCGCGGATCAGGGTGAAGCCCAGCACGTCCAGGGACACGCTTTCGGACGCGATCATGTACTCGACGCCTTCGTCGGTGTGACGCTGGCCGAACACGATCGGGCGAATACCGTGGGGGTCACGGAAGCCGACGATGCCGTAGCCGGTGATCATCGCAACGACGGCATAACCGCCGACGCAACGGTTATGCACGTCGATCACGGCGGCGAACACATCTTCTTCGGTCGGCTGCAGCTTGCCGCGCTGGGCCAGCTCGTGGGCGAACACGTTGAGCAGCACTTCCGAGTCTGAGCTGGTGTTGACGTGGCGCAGGTCAGATTCGTAAATCTCCTTGGCCAGTTGCTCAACGTTGGTCAGGTTACCGTTATGCGCCAGGGTAATGCCGTAAGGCGAGTTGACGTAGAACGGCTGAGCTTCGGCCGACGTCGAGCTACCGGCGGTCGGGTAACGCACATGGCCAATGCCCATGTGCCCGACGAGGCGCTGCATGTGACGCTGATGGAACACGTCACGTACCAGGCCATTGTCCTTGCGCAGGAATAACCGGCCGTCGTGGCTGGTCACAATACCGGCAGCGTCCTGGCCGCGGTGCTGGAGGACGGTTAGCGCGTCATACAGCGCCTGATTGACGTTCGACTTACCGACGATACCGACGATGCCACACATGCGACGCAACCCCTACTTAATGAATCTTGACTGAACACAACTTACTGCGGCGTTTTGGCCGGCAAGAGGTGTTCCTTGAACGGAAGATCAGCGGGTACGCTGATTCCGCTGGCCAGCCACTGACTGCTCCACCCCAATATGAGGTTCTTGGACCAATCTGCAACCAATAGAAATTTTGGCACGAGTACCGACTCCTGCCACCACGAATCCTGCTGTACCGGCCCCAGGCTCAACAGCCCGACCGCCACGACCACCAGCAACGCACCACGCGCGGCACCGAAGGCCATGCCGAGAAATCGATCGGTCCCGGAGAGGCCGGTGACACGTATCAACTCGCCAATAAGATAATTGACCATTGCCCCCACCAGCAGCGTGGCGATGAACATGATGGCGCAGCCCGCAATGACGCGAGCCGAAGGTGTCTCGATGTATCCGGCCAGGTAGACCGACAACGAACCGCCGAACATCCAGGCTACGACTCCTGCGATGATCCAAGTCAGCAACGACAGTGCTTCTTTTACGAAGCCGCGGCTTAGACTGATCAAAGCGGAGATGGCGACGATTGCAACGATCGCCCAGTCAACCCAGGTAAATGGCACGTTTGAGCCTACGGACGGATAAGGCGGCGCATTTTAGCAGAGCGTCGGGCTGTCGGTAAGCTGTGATTGCGGCTGCTTTGCAAATCAATAGATTGTGGCGGGCCGATCACATTTCAACCTCACCACATTTGATTGGACTTCAGGTTTAAACCGATGCGGGCTCAGCCGCGCTCAGGCTGGAAGCGGGTCACGAAGCCTTTCAGGTTCTGCTGACGGTCCAGCAAATCCCGCAGCCGGTCGGCCTCGGCGCGCTCGATCAGCGGCCCGATAAACACCCGGTTCTTGCCGTCGGCGCTACGGATGTAGGCGTTGTAGCCCTGGGCACGCAGCTTCTTCTGCAAGGCGTCGGCGCCTTCACGATTGCCCAGGCTGGCCACCTGGATCGACCAACTGATCGGCAAGCCGTTCGGGTCGATACGGCTCTGCCCCACATCCGGCTTGCCCGGCGCAGCAGGCTGTGGCGCTACAGGTTTGGGCGCAGGCGCAGGTGTCGCCGGCTTGGCGGCGACCGTCGGAGCAGGTGTCGGCTTGACCACCGGCACGCTTGGCTGCACCGGCATCGACGGCGCCTGCTGCGCGGCCACCTCATCATCGGTCGGCACCGGTTCTTCTTCCGGCAACGCCTGCGGTTCAGGCACCACCACCGGCTCCACCTGCACTTGGGGCACTGCCGGTGCCTGGGGCGCAGCCGGAGCCTCGACGACCACCTGGCGCTGCTCGTCCTGGCGGGAAAACAGCATCGGCAGGAAAATCACCGCCAATGCCACCAGCACCAGGGCTCCAACCATTCGCTGCTTGTATGCGCTATCCAGTAATGCCATCTGCAGCTTCCTCCGTGGAGCGCCGGGCCAACCACTCAAGCGCCTCGGCAACACAATAAAATGATCCGAACAACAGAATTTCGTCCTCGGCCGTCGCCACCGCGCACTGAGCCTCCAGGGCGGCAGTCACGCTTGCATACGACGCCACGGGCGCACCAAGGTTCTGTAACGCGATCTCAAGCTCATGGGCCGGACGGCTGCGGGGCGTATCCAGCGGCGCTACCGCCCAAGCCTGGACGCTGTCCAGCAACGGCGCAACTACGCCCTCCAGGTCCTTATCGGAGAGCAAACCGAATACAGCCAGGCGACGCCCCACCGGCGGCGTGCGTGCCAGGCGCTTGGCCAGGTATTGCGCTGCATGGGGGTTATGCCCCACATCCAGCAACAGGTTCAGGCGCTTGCCGTGCCAGTCGAACACCCGGCGATCCAGGCGCCCGACCACGCGGGTCGCCAGCAACGTCGCAGCAATCTGCTCAGCCTGCCAAGGCAGGTCCAGCAACAGATAGGCTTGCAGCGCGAGTGCGGCGTTCTCCATCGGCAGGTTCAGCAAGGGCAGATCACGCAGCTCCACAGCCTGCCCACGGGCATCCCGGCCGCGCCACTGCCAGTGCCGGTCACCGATTTCAAGATTGAATTCGCGGCCACGCAGGAAGAATGGGCAGCCCAGCTCACACACCTTGTCCAGCAAGGGCTGCGGCGGATCCAGGTCACCGCACAGCGCAGGCTTGCCCGGGCGGAAAATCCCGGCCTTCTCATAGGCCACGGACTCGCGGGTATCCCCCAGGTAGTCGGCATGGTCCACGCCAATACTGGTGACCAGCGCCAGGTCGGCATCCACCACGTTGACGGTGTCCAGGCGCCCCCCCAGGCCCACTTCCAACACGACCACATCCAGCTGCGCACGCTCGAACAGCCAGAACGCCGCCAGGGTGCCCATTTCGAAGTAAGTCAGGGAAATCTCACCGCGCCCGGCATCGAGTGCGGCGAAGGCTTCGCAGAGTTGCTCATCGCTGGCTTCGACGCCATTGAGTTGCACCCGCTCGTTGTAACGCAGCAAGTGCGGCGAGCTGTACACGCCGACTTTCAGCCCCTGGGCCTGCAGCAGCGCGGCAACAAAGGCACAGGTAGAACCCTTGCCGTTGGTACCGGTCACCGTGATCACACGCGGCGCCGGCCGGCCCAACCCAAGGCGGGCCGCTACCTGTTGCGAGCGCTCCAGGCCCATGTCGATGGCGGACGGATGCAACTGCTCGAGGTAGGCGAGCCATTCGCCCAGGGTACGTTGGGTCATAGGTTCGCAGGCACCGGCGGCACAACGATCGGCTCGACTTTAGGCGCGACGTAAACAGGTGTCGGCAGGCCCATCATCTGCGCCAGCAGGCTACCCAGGCGTGGACGCAGCTCACCGCGCGGAATGATCAGGTCGATTGCGCCGTGCTCCAGCAGGAACTCGCTGCGCTGGAAGCCTTCCGGCAGTTTTTCGCGCACGGTCTGCTCGATCACGCGCGGGCCGGCAAAGCCGATCAGGGCTTTTGGCTCACCGACAATCACGTCGCCCAGCATCGCCAGGCTGGCGGAAACACCGCCGTAGACCGGGTCGGTCAGCACGGAGATGAACGGAATGCCTTCTTCGCGCAGACGCGCCAGCACCGCAGAGGTCTTGGCCATTTGCATCAGGGAGATCAACGCTTCCTGCATCCGCGCACCACCGGAGGCGGCGAAGCAGATCATCGGGCAACGGTTTTCCAGGGCGTAGTTGGCCGCGCGCACGAAGCGCTCGCCGACGATGGCCCCCATGGAGCCGCCCATGAAGGAGAACTCGAACGCCGACACCACCACCGGCATGCCCAGCAGCTTGCCGCTGACGGAAATCAGCGCGTCCTTCTCACCGGTCTGCTTTTGCGCAGCGGTCAGGCGGTCCTTGTACTTCTTGCCGTCGCGGAACTTCAGACGGTCGACCGGCTCCAGGTCGGCGCCCAGCTCGTTACGGCCGTCGGCGTCGAGGAAGATATCGATGCGGGCGCGGGCGCCGATACGCATGTGGTGGTTGCACTTGGGGCAAACATCCAGGGTCTTTTCCAGCTCGGGGCGGTACAGCACCGCGTCGCAGGATGGGCACTTGTGCCACAGACCTTCAGGAACCGAGCTTTTCTTCACCTCGGAACGCATGATCGAAGGGATCAGTTTGTCTACTAACCAGTTGCTCATGCTTTCTTTCTCCAGTACCGGTGGCTTGAACACAGCCCCGCGTATGCCCTTGAGCTAAATTCATATGTGGCGATGACGCAGGCTGGACGGGGTCAGACGTTCGACCTGCCATTTCCAGCCTGCATCCTCAGCCTTCCAGACAGCCTGCCTGCGCAGGTTGCCACTTCATTTCCGGGCCGCCCTCAGGCGGCGCCGGGCTGTTTTACACAGTGGTAGTTATGGACGGCGGCAGACTGCCAGCCGTCACATCCCGCCACAGCTGTTGCGCACCGCGTGCATGAATGCGCGAATCCTGTCGTGATCCTTGATGCCCTTGCCTTGCTCTACCCCACCGCTGACATCCACGGCATACGGCCGGACCTGTTGAATCGCCGCACCGACATTCGCTGGGTTGAGCCCCCCGGCCAGGATGATCGGCTTGCTCAATCCTTCGGGGATCAGCGACCAATCGAACGCTTCACCGGTACCACCGGGTACGCCTTCGACATACGTGTCCAGCAGAACGCCACGCGCGCCGGAATAGGCCGCGCAGGCCCTCGCTATATCGTCACCCGCCTTGACCCGCAACGCCTTGATATACGGGCGTTGGTAGCTTTCACATTCATCCGGGGTTTCGTCGCCGTGAAATTGCAGCATATCCAGCTGCACGGCATCCAGGGTTTCGTTGAGTTCGCAGCGGCTGGCGTTGACGAACAAGCCCACGGTGGTCACGAACGGCGGCAGCGCCGCAATGATCGCCCGCGCCTGCAACACATTCACCGCCCGCGGGCTTCTGGCATAAAACACCAGGCCAATGGCATCCGCCCCCGCCTCGACTGCCGCCAGCGCGTCTTCTATGCGGGTAATCCCGCAAATCTTGCTGCGAACGACAGGCATGTCGTAGAAACCTCAGGGGTTGGACCGATAAAGTCCCGGATGGTAACAAAAGCTATTCCGGGCGTCAGCCGCCAAGTTCACTGAACCCTGTGAGGAAGTGTGGCCCGATGAAGCGCTGCGGCAGTTCGAACTCGTCGCGGTACTCCACATCCACCAGGTACAGGCCAAACGGATGCGCCGTGACGCCGCCCGTGCGGCGAATGCGGCTTTCCAGCACTTCCCTGGCCCATTCCACCGGGCGCTCGCCGGTGCCGATGGTCATCAATACGCCCGCAATGTTACGCACCATATGGTGCAGGAAGGCGCCGGCGCGGATGTCCAGCACGATCATCTTGCCGTGGCGAGTCACCCGCAGGTGGTGGACTTCCTTGATCGGCGACTTGGCCTGGCACTGGCCGGCACGAAACGCACTGAAATCATGCACCCCTACCAGATGCTGCGCAGCCTCGGCCATGCGTTCGGCATCCAGCGGACGGTGGTTCCAGGTGATTTCTTCGTTGAGGTGCGCGGGACGGATCTGGTCGTTGTAGATCACATAGCGATAACGCCGGGCAATCGCCTTGAAGCGCGCATGAAAGTGCGCAGGCATGACCTTGGCCCAACTGACGCTGACGTCATGGGGCAAATTGATATTGGCGCCCATCACCCAGGCCTTCATCGTGCGTTCGGCCTGGGTATCGAAGTGCACCACCTGGCCGCAGGCATGCACACCGGCATCGGTACGCCCGGCACACATCAACGACACCGGGGAGTCAGCCACTTTCGACAGCGCCTTCTCCAGGGTTTCCTGCACCGTCAGCACGCCTGACGCCTGGCGCTGCCAGCCGCGATAGCGCGAGCCTTTGTATTCCACGCCGAGGGCGATGCGGTAAAAGCCAGCGGCCGCCATTTCGGCGGCCGGGTTATCTATATTTGCCAAGAACTGAGAGCCTGATGAGTTGCGCGAAGGCGGCCATTATAAATGCGCCAGCTGCGTGGCGTGCGCTTTTGTTGGGGATTGACCTTCCCACACCGCACCTGCATCAACCTTCAGATTTTGCCGAGCATTTCCTTGGCCTCGCCGCGCTGCGCCTCATCACCTTCGGTGAGCACTTCAGAGAGAATGTCCCGCGCGCCGTCGGCATCCCCCATGTCGATATAGGCCTGGGCGAGGTCTAGCTTGGTGGCGACTTCATTCGTACCGGACAGGAAATCGAACTCCGGCTCATCATCGCCCAGCGCCGCGTCCTCAGCGGTAAAGGAAGGTTCGATGGGCGGACTTTCCAGGCTCTGGGACAGGCGATCCAGCTCGGCGTTGACATCGTCCAGCTCCGAAGCGAAGGCATCCGGCTTGGCGGCTGCTTCTGGCTCATCCGCCAGGGACAGGTCGAAATCCTCCGGCAAATCGAAGTCATCCAGCGCCGATGGGGTCAGCGTCGGCGGCTCCACGGCAGACACATCCTTCATCTGGTCCTCAAGACCGGAAAGGAAGTCGTCGTCGGATTGCTCGGACGCCGGGTCATTGAGTTGCAGGTCCAGGTCGAAGTCCGACAGGTCTTCCTCGCCGGCCTTGGGCGCCGATTGCTGCTCCAGGAGCGCTGCAAACGTCTGCTCGTCGTCCAGGCTGGCTGGCGAAGCCGCCTCCAGCTCATCCAGGCTCAGGTCGAAATCGGTGTCGAGTGCATCGGGCTCGGCGGCCGGGGCAGCCGGCTTGTCTTCCAGCAGGTCCTTGACGTACTGAGCGTCAAGGGCCGCGGCGGCAACCGCGGCACTGACGCCCGCCGCCAATACCGCCATCGCAGGAAAGCGCGACTTGAGCTGCTCGACCTGGGCATGGTTTTCACCATTGGCCACCAGTTGACGCTCCTGGGTCACGAAACCGTCCTTGTCGCTTTGCAGGCCGTAGACTTCCATCAGCTTCAACCGCAGGTCGCTGCGCTTGGGCTCGTGCTTGATCGCTTGCTCCAGCACATCGGCGGCCTGGTTCAGATGACCACGGTCGATATGGGACTGGGCTTGCGCCAGGGCATCGTTGGCGTTTTGCGGGGCCACGGCAGCGGCCAGCGGCGCGAGCACGGAGGCAACCGTCGGAACCGCTACCGCCGGCGCAACCACTGGAGCAGGTGCCGGAGCGGCTGCCAGCTTGACGTTCGGCGGCGGCACTTCGAGGCCTTCGAAACTGTCCGACGGCAGGTCCTGTTCGATGCTTGAGGTAAATTCCGGCTCTTCAGCCAGCGCCCGCGCCATGCGCAAGTGCTTTTCCTCTTCACGGCGGGCGTTGCGATGGCGCGCCCACAACAGCAGGAGCAGCAACACCACCAGGCCAGCCGCACCGCCGATCACACCGAGGACAACCGGATTGGTCAGCAGATCATTGAACTTGCCTTCCGTGGTGTCAGGTGCCGTGGCCGGCGTAGCTGCCTCAGGTGCCGGCGCCG